>NZ_JBFAHX010000008.1:0-216391 GCF_040654435.1 Streptomyces sp. NPDC050703 | reverse complement strand
CCGGGGTTGAAGCGGCCCTGCTGGTCCCGCCCGGTCCGGCCCGCCCTGCCACGGGCCCGCTGTTCCTGCGGCTGGGCAGCGGCCCCGTTCGGCGTGCCCCGGGGTTGAAGCGGCCCTGCTGGTCCCGCCCGGTCCGGCCCGCCCTGCCACGGGCCCGCTGTTCCTGCGGCTGGGCAGCGGCCCCATTCGGCGTGCTCCGCGGTTGAAGCGGCCCTGCCGGTCCCGCCCGGCCCGGCCCGCCCCGCCACGGGCCCCCTTCCCGCGGCCGGGCAGCGCCCCCCTCACCGTGCCCCGCAGCCAAAGCCGCCCGCCGACCCCGCCCCGCCCCGCCACGAGCCCCCCTTCCCGCGGCCGGGCAGCGCCCCCCTCACCGTGCCCCGCAGCCAAAGCCGCCCGCCGGCCCCGCCCCCGGAACCCCCCGTTCCTGCGGTCGGGCGGCGGCCGATCGGGGGCAAAGGTGGGGGTGGGCGCGGTGTGGGGGGCTCGGTGGGGCATGTTCACGGAGGGGAACTCCCCGTCACCGCGAGGCCCTGGCCATGTCCCCGCCGGGCCGCCGGTGGCCCGTACGCAACGCCGCCCGCGGTGCCGCTTCCGTACCTCCGACGGGATGCGCCCGGCGGTCCGTCCCGCAAAGGTCACACATGCGCCTGTGCAGTTCCCCCGCCTCCGGCGTGGCCACCGCCGTGGCCGTCGCCCTCGCCCTCAGCCTCGCCCTCGCCGTCCTCGGGGCGCCCGCCCGAGCCGGGGAGGGCACGGTGGCGGCCCCGGCGCCCGCGCCCCCCGCCCCGCGCGCCGGGTTCGAACCCAGCTGCGCCCCCGCCGACCGCGCGGACTTCCCCATCGACGCCCGCATCCACGAGGGCCCCCGCACCTACCGGCCGGGCGGCGGCGGACAGGAGTGGTCGATCGCCCTCACCAACGCCACCGGTGAACCCTGCGACCGCGTCCACCCCCTCGTCGTCCTGGTCGGCGAGGAGCGGTCGCTGCGCCCCGAGCACATCCGCCTGGAGTTCCACGACGGCTCCCGCTGGCACCCCGTGGCGTTCCACAGGACCGACCAGAGCGAGAACGTCGGCGTCTTCGACCACGGGTTCGGCGGTTTCACGGTCGGACCGGGCAAGACCGTCACGGCCAAGGTGCGCATGGGCTTCACCGGCGACGCCGTCGCCGGCGGCGTCACGGCCACCGCCGCCCTCGTCCAGCGCAGGAAGAACGACGGCGACTGGGTCGGCGAGTCCAACCCCTACACCTTCGACATCGCCCCCGACGCCCCCGCCGTGCTCTCCGCCGACCAGCTCGCGCAGACGGGCGAGCGCTTCCTGCTCGTCCTCGGCGGCGCCGCCGGCGTCCTCGTCCTCGGCGGCGCCGCCCTCGTCGCGGCCGCCCGCCGCCACCGCGGGGGGACGGCGGGCAGAAACCGCTGACCTGCCGTTCACGTACGTCTGCGAACATCCCCGGGTGGATCAACAGAACCCCGCCGACCTGCTCGGCCACGCGCCGGGCGCGCCCATCCGCTCCGGCGTCCCCGAGCACGGGCGCGTCCCCAAGTACTACGCCGTCAAGGCCAGGATCTCCGCCCTCGTGGACGAGTTGGGCGAGGGCCAGGCGCTGCCCGCCGAGCGGGACCTCGCCCTGCGGTACGGGGTGGCGCGGGAGACCGTGCGCCAGGCGCTGCGCGAACTGCTCCTGGAGGGGCGGCTGCGCAGGCAGGGGCGCGGCACGGTCGCCGCGGGCCCCAAGCTGGAGCAGCCGCTGTCGCTCGCGAGCTACACCGAGGGCGTACGGCGGCAGGGGCGCACGCCCGGCCGTGCCCTGATCTCGCTCGACCGCTTCCCGTGCCCGCCCGCGCTCGCCGCCGAGATCGGGGCCGTGCCCGGCGAACCGGCCTGGCACATGGAGCGCGTGCTGCTCGCGGACGAGGAGCGGGTCGGCCTGGAGAGCACCTACGTCTCCGTGGCCCGCGTGCCCCGCCTCGACGCCGACTTCGCGCCGGACTCCTCCTTCTACGCCTACCTCCGCGACGGACTCGGCATCGCCTTCGGTGACGCCGACGAGCGGATCGAGACGGTCCTCGCCACGCCCCGCGAGGCCCTGCTCATCGGCACGCCTCCCGCCCTGCCCATGCTGCTCATCCACCGGCTCTCCCGCGACACGGCGGGCCGCCCCATGGAGCGGGTCCGCACCCTCTACCGGGGCGACCGGTTCTCCTTCACCACGCGGCTCGGCGGCTGAGGCGGAAGCGGTCACGGCCGTCCCGCCGGAGTTGAGTGATAACGGAAAGGTAACGGGTCTAGTCCAAGCTTGACGGCCCGTTAACCGTCCCGTTGCCGCCCGGTCCCGTCCGTGCCACCCGGCGGCAGGAGCGTTGCCGCCGTGAGAGTCATCGTCGTAGGAGCCGGCGTGGTGGGAACCATGCACGCCTGGCACGCAGTGGAACGCGGCCACGAGGTCGTACAGATCGAGCGCGAGAGCGAGGCCCGCGGAGCCTCCCTCCGCAACTTCGGGCAGATATGGGTGAGCGGGCGCGCGGGCGGCGAGGAGCTCGACACCGCGCTGCGCGCCCGCGAGCTGTGGGAGGGCATCGGCGAGCGCGTGCCGGGCCTCGGCTTCCGGGCCAACGGGTCCCTGACCCTCGTCCGCGGCGAGCGCGAGCGCGCCGTCGCCGAGGCCGCGCTCGCCAGGCCCGACGTGGCGGCCCGCGGCTACGAGCTGCTCACCGCCGAAGAGGCCCGCGCCCTCAACCCGGCCCTGCGTGGCGACTTCCTCGCCGCCCTGTGGTGCGAGCGGGACGCCGCCGTGGAGCCCCGCACCGCCCAGCTCCGGCTGCGGGAGGAGCTGCTGAAGTCGCCCCGCTACACGTTCCTGCCCGGCCGGGAGGTCCGCGAGGTCGTCGGCGCCGGCGCGGTACGGGACGACCACGGGGACGTGCACCGCGGTGACGTCGTCGTGCTGGCCACCGGCGCCTGGCTCGGCGGCCTGGTGCGCGAACTGGCGGGGCCGGACCTGCCGGTGCGCCGCGTCCGCCTCCAGATGATGCAGACCGAACCGCTCGGTGAGCCGCTCACGACGTCCGTGGCCGACGCGGACAGCTTCCGGTACTACCCGGCGTACGCCTCGCCCGCGCTCGACGCGCTCAACGCCGAGCAGGCGCAGACGCCGACCGCCGCCGCGCACAGGATGCAGCTCCTGATGGTGCAGCGCGCGGACGGCGGCCTGACCATCGGCGACACCCACGAGTACGAGCACCCCTTCGCCTTCGACACCCTCGAAGACCCCTACGACCACCTCACCGAGGTCGTCGAGAGCTTCCTCGGGCGCCCGCTGCCGAAGATCGGGCGGCGCTGGGCCGGGGTGTACGCGCAGTGCGTCGACACCAGCCGTGTCGTCCACCGCCAGGAGGTGCGCGAGGGCGTGTGGCTCGTCACCGGGCCCGGCGGGCGCGGCATGACCTGCTCGCCGGCCATCGCCGAGCGGACCGCGAACGAGCTGGGCTGGTGAGGGAGATGATCATGGAGCAGCAACGCGTCGGGCTCGTCGTGCTCGACATGGCGGGGACGACCGTCGCCGACGGGGGCCTCGTCGAACAGGCATTCTCCGCCGCCGCCGGAGAACTCGGCGTCGAACCGGGCTCCGCGGACCACGCCGAGAAGCTGGCCTACGTACGCGCCACGATGGGCGAGTCCAAGATCTCCGTGTTCCGGCACCTGTTCGGCGAGGAGACGCTCGCGCGGCGGGCCAACACGGCCTTCGAGAAGGCGTACGGAGAGCTGGTCGACGGCGGCCGGATCGCCCCGATCCCCGGGGCACGGGAAGCCGTCGACGAGCTGCGGGCGGACGGCCGCACCGTGGTCCTGACCACCGGCTTCGCCCGCGTCACGCAGGACGCCATCCTGGACGCGCTCGGCTGGCGCGGCCTCGTCGAGCTGACCCTCTGCCCCGCCGACGCGGGCGGTCGCGGCCGGCCCTACCCCGACATGGTGCTCAGCGCCTTCCTGCGGACCGGGGCCGTGGCGGACGTGCGGGAGGTCGCCGTCGTGGGGGACACCGCGTACGACATGACGAGCGGGGTGCGGGCCGGGGCCGGTGTCGTCGCGGGCGTGCTGACCGGCGCCCACGGCGAGGCCGCGCTGCGGGAGCACGGCGCCACCCACGTCCTCGCCTCGGTCGCCGAACTGCCCGCGCTGCTCGCCAGGGAGGGCACATGAGCGGCAGCGGCATCCGCTTCGACCGGGTCTCCGTCGCCTACGACGGCAACACCGTCCTCGACGCGCTGGACCTGACCGTCGAACCCGGCGAGGTCATGGCCCTGCTCGGGCCCTCCGGGTCCGGCAAGACGACCGCGCTGCGGGCCGTGGCGGGGTTCGTGCGGCCCGTGTCGGGGCGGGTGTTCATCGGCGGGCGCGACGTCACCGGGCTGCCGCCGCACCGGCGGGGCATCGGCATGGTCGTCCAGCAGTACGCCCTCTTCCCGCACCTGCGCGTCAAGGACAACGTGGCCTTCGGCCTGCGGGCCCGGAAGGCCGCCAAGGCCGAGATCCCGGGGCGGGTCGCCGAGGCCCTGGAGATGACGGGCATGGGCGCCTACGCCGAGCGGTACCCGCGCGAGCTGTCCGGCGGCCAGCAGCAGCGCGTCGCCATCGCGCGGGCCCTGGCCATCAGGCCCGGGGTGCTCCTGCTCGACGAGCCGCTGTCCGCGCTCGACGCGCAGCTCCGCTCGGGCATGCTCGCCGAACTCGCCCGGCTCCACCGGGAGCTGCCCGACGTCTCCATCCTGTACGTCACGCATGACCAGGTCGAGGCGCTGACCCTGGCCGACCGCATCGCCGTCATGGACCGGGCCGGGCTCCAGGACTGCGGGACCCCGCAGGAGCTCTACCGGGCGCCCCGCACGGAGTTCACGGCCTCGTTCGTCGGCAACGCGAACCTCCTCCCGGTGACCGTCGGCGCGGGCACCGTCTCCCTCGCCGGGGCCGGGCCGAAGGGGGCCGGGCCGAAGGGGCCCGAGCTGAAGGTCGACACCGCGGGCGCCGCGCCCGGCGCGACCGCCACGCTGTGCGTCCGCCCGCACCTCGTGGGCCTCGGCGACGGACCCAACGCGCTCACCGGCCACGTCAGCGAGGTCCAGTGGCGGGGCGCCACGCACCGGCTCCACGTCGACGTGGCCGGGGAGCTGATCAAGGCGGACGTCCGCGAACTGCGCACCCCGCCCGCCATCGGGGACCGGGTCACCGTGCACTTCGCCCCGGAGGACGCGGTGCTGCTCACCGCGGCCGTGACCGAGGGCGCGGACGCGTCCGGGAGGGCGGGGGTGGCCGCCGATGGCTAGCGCCACGCTCGCCGCGGCCCCCGCGCGGCCACCCCGTGCCGTGCCCCGCTGGGTGTGGGCCCTGCCGCCCGTCGCCGTGCTCGGGCTCGTCTTCCTCTACCCGCTCGCCCTCGTCGTCCAGCAGTCCGTGCGGCCGGACACCGGAGGGACCTCCCTCAAGCCCTACGCGGACGTCTTCGCCTCCGAGGCCTTCCGGGAGGCCCTCGCCACCACCGTGTGGCTGGCGCTCGGCTCGACCGTCGGATGCCTGGTGCTCGGGTTCGCGCTCGCGCTGGTCATCGCCTTCGTGCCGTTCCCCGGCGCCCGGGCCGTCTCCCGGTTCATCGACGTCTTCCTCTCCTTCCCGTCCTTCCTCATCACCCTCGCCCTGCTCTTCGTCTACGGCACCAAGGGCATCGCCAACGGCGTCTGGACGGACGCGACGGGGGCCGCCGCGGGGCCCTTCCAGTTCCTGACGACGCCGTGGGGCGTGCTGCTCGCGGAGATCACGTACTTCACGCCGTTCGTGCTGCGCCCGCTGCTCGCCGCGTTCTCGCAGCTCGACACGGCCCAGCTCGAAGTGGCCTCCAGCCTCGGCGCGAAGCCCGCCAGGATCGTGCGCCGCGTCATCCTGCCCGAGGCGCTGCCCGCGCTCGCCGCCGGCGGCAGCCTCGTCCTCGTCATGTGCCTGAACGAGTTCGGCATCGTGCTCTTCACCGGCGCCAAGGGGGTCACCACCCTGCCCACGCTCGTCTACGGCAAGGCGATCCTGGAGTCCGACTACCCGGCGGCCTGCGTCGTCGCCGTCGTCAACATCGCGATCTCCGTCGGCCTCTACGGCCTCTACCGGGTGGTGAGCCGACGTGCTGGTGCATAGCCGCGGCGGCAGGTGGGCCGCCTGGGCCCTGTTCGCCGTCCTCTTCCTGCCCCTCTTCGCGCTGCCGCTCCTGGTGATCGTCGCGGCCTCCTTCTCCGCCCACTGGTCGGGCGCCTTCCCCTCCGGCCTCACCACCGGGCACTACGCGGCGGCCACCCGCGGGGAATCCCTCCAGGCCCTCACCACCAGCCTGGTCACCGCCGTCACCGCGAGTCTCCTCGCGCTCGCCGCCGGGTCCTGGGCCGCGCTCGCCGCCGCCTCGCTGAAGCAGGGACCCCGGTGGTCCCGGATCGCGGGGAGGGTGCTCGACACGCTCTTCGTGCTGCCGGTCGCCGTGCCCTCGGTCGTCGTCGGGCTCGCCGTCCTCGTCGCGTTCAGCGAACCGCCGATGCTCCTCAACGGCACCCGGTGGATCGTCGTCCTCGCCCATGCCGTCCTCGTCACGGCCTTCGCCCACCAGTCGGTCTCGGCCGCCCTCGCGCGGCTCGACCCGGCGTACGAACAGGCCGCCGCCTCGCTCGGCGCCAGGCCCTCGTACGTCCTGTGGAGGGTGAAGCTGCCGCTGCTCCTGCCCTCCCTGAGCGCCGCCGCCGGGCTCTGCTTCGCGCTCTCCATGGGCGAGCTGAGCGCCACGATGATGCTCTACCCGCCCGACTGGACGCCGCTGCCGGTGCGGATCTACGCGGCCACCGACCGCGGCTCGACGTTCACCGGAGCCGCCGTCGCCGTCGTCCTGATGGCGGCGACCCTGCTGGTGCTCCTCGCCGTCTCCCGCGTCCGCACCCGCGCCTCCTACCGCTGACCCGCCCACCCGTCTTCCCGCTCGCCCGCAAGGAGTACCCCACGTCATGTCCCGCGCCCCGCAGACCAGAACGCTCGCCGCCGTCGCCGGCGCCCTCGTGCTCACCGGCTCGCTCACCGCGTGCGGCAGCGGTTCCGCCGCGTCCGACGACAAGGTCGTCACCGTCTACAGCGCCGACGGCCTCAAGGGCGAGAACGGCGACGGCTGGTACGACCAGGTCTTCAAGGACTTCGAGAAGAAGACCGGCATCAAGGTCAACTACGTCGAGGGCGGCTCCGGCGAGATGGTGCAGCGCGCCGTCCGCGAGAAGTCCAACACCCAGGCCGACGTCCTGATCACGCTGCCGCCCTTCATCCAGCAGGCCGACGACAAGGGCCTCCTCCAGTCCTACGAGCCCGAGGGCTCCGAGGAGGTCGACGGCTCCGCCAAGGACGCCGACGGCAAGTGGACCGCCGTCGTGAACAACTACTTCGGCTTCATCCACAACAAGAAGGAACTGCCCGGCGGCAAGGCCCCCAAGACCTGGGAGGACCTCACCGAGGACACGTACAAGAACAAGGTGCAGTACTCCACGCCCGGCGTCGCGGGCGACGGGACGGCCGTGCTCATCAAGGCCATGCACGACTTCGGCGGCAGGAAGCCGGCGATGGCGTACCTGAAGAAGCTCCAGGGCAACAACGTCGGCCCGTCCGCCTCCACGGGCAAGCTCGCGCCGAAGGTCGACAAGGGCGAGCTGCTCGCCGCCAACGGCGACGTGCAGATGAACTACGCCCAGTCCAAGGACATGCCGAACCTGCGCATCTGGTTCCCCGCCAGGGAGGGCGGCAAGCCGACGACGTTCGCCCTGCCGTACGCGGCGGGCCTGGTCACCAAGGCGCCCCACAACGCCAACGCGAAGAAGTTCCTGGACCACCTCCTCAGCCGTGAGGCGCAGGCCCAGGTCAGCTCGGTCGGCGGCGGCTTCGCGGCCCGCAAGGACATCAAGGCCACCGACGCCGACGCCATCGCCCTCGACCGCATCGTCGAGGGCGTCGAGGTCTTCGAACCGGACTGGACGGACATCTCCGAGAACCTCACCTCGTACGTGGAGGAGTGGAAGTCGGCGACGGGGAGCTGACGGGGAGCTGACCGGACCGGAACGCGGCCGATTCCGGACGAGATCGGCGGGGTCAAGATCACCGCTACCTGATTAGGGTGGGGGCGTCGGCACAGCGCTGTCCCGGCGCCCCTCAGAACCCGCAGACCGCAGGAGTACACCCCATGGCAGAGCGCAAGCCCATCGAGTCGTGGCTCACGGACATGGACGGCGTGCTGATCCACGAGGGCGTCCCGATCCCGGGTGCCGACGCCTTCATCAAGAAGCTGCGTGAGTCCGGCAGGCCCTTCCTCGTCCTCACCAACAACTCCATCTACACCGCGCGCGACCTCCAGGCCCGGCTGAACCGCATGGGCCTCGACGTGCCCGTGGAGAACATCTGGACGTCCGCGCTCGCCACCGCGAAGTTCCTGGAGGACCAGCGCCCCGGCGGCACCGCCTACGTCATCGGTGAGGCGGGCCTGACCACCGCGCTGCACGACATCGGGTACGTCCTGACCGACCACGACCCCGACTACGTGGTCCTCGGCGAGACCCGCACGTACTCCTTCGAGGCCATGACCAAGGCCGTCCGCCTCATCAACGGCGGGGCCCGCTTCATCTGCACCAACCCCGACGAGACGGGGCCCTCCACCGAGGGGCCGCTGCCCGCCACGGGCGCCGTCGCCGCACTGATCACCAAGGCGACCGGCAAGAAGCCGTACTTCGCGGGGAAGCCGAACCCCCTGATGATGCGCACCGGGCTCAATGCCATCGGGGCGCACTCCGAGACCAGCGCCATGATCGGCGACCGCATGGACACCGACGTCCTGGCCGGTCTGGAGGCCGGGATGGAGACGTTCCTCGTCCTCACCGGTCTGACCTCCCGCGCCGGCATCGACCAGTACCCGTTCCGGCCCTCCACGGTCGTGGACTCCATCGCCGACCTGGTCGACCGGATCTAGGGGCACGGCGGGGGCACGACCCGTTTGCCACACACCGGTGGGCGGTGGCGCGCACCGCGCGTGAACCTCGGAGCAGGAGGTTCACGATGTGTATAGGCCCCATAGCTCTGCGCGCCGCCCCCGCGGCCCTGGCCCTGGCCATGGTGCTGCCGGGCGGCGCGGCCCACGCCCACGACCAGGGGTCCGTACGGGCCGAGGTCGCCCCGTCGAGCGCCGTGCCCGGCGCCACCGTGGAGGTGAGCGTCTCGGGCTGCGAGGACACGACGGGGACGGCGGGGTCCGGAGCCTTCGAGGGGGACGCCCGGCTCACGGGACAGGACGGCGGCTCCCGCACGCTGACCGGCAGCGCCCGGATCAGAGAGGGCCTGACCGGTACGTTCGACCTGACCGTCAGCTGTGACGGCCACCCCCACCAGGGCG
Organism: Streptomyces sp. NPDC050703; assembly: GCF_040654435.1. Classification (NCBI taxonomy): domain Bacteria; kingdom Bacillati; phylum Actinomycetota; class Actinomycetes; order Kitasatosporales; family Streptomycetaceae; genus Streptomyces; species Streptomyces sp. NPDC050703. The sequence goes on along the minus strand of NZ_JBFAHX010000008.1, from coordinate 206,947 downwards.
TCGGCGAGGTCGCCGTGGAGCAGCACGGCCCGGCGCCCGAGGCCCCTGCCAAGGCCGGTGGCGGCGGCACGAGCAACATCGCCGCACGCACCTCCGACGAGGCGGACGACCCCTCCCAGGCGGGACCCGGCACCCGGCACGCCGTGGTCGGCCTCGTCCTCGCCGGTGCGGCGGCCGTCGCCGTGGCCTTCCGCAGCGTCCGACGGCACCGCCCCGAGTGACGGGCGGACGTGAGCATGTCCGGTGACGCACCCCCACCCGGGCACGGACGCCTCCTTACCGGGGTCGCCTGGGCGGTACTCCTCGCGGGCCTCGGTCTCGGCGGCAGCGGCCTCTCCGAGCTGGGCGGCGGCCTCGCCGCACCCGCCACGGGCGACGTGGCGGCGGTCGGCCGCCCCCTCGGCGCCGGGCTGCCGCGCGCCCAGCGGCCGCTGGCCCCGGCCCGGCCGCACCGCGTCGACGTGCCGGCCCTCGGCATCCAGGCCCCGGTGAGCGCCCGCGGCCTCGACCCCGACGGCGCCATCGACCCCCCGCCCTTCGAACAGGCCGACACCGTCGGCTGGTACGGCGGCGGCACCCGCCCCGGGGCCCCCGGCGTGGCCCTCTTCGTCGGCCACGTCGACACGCGGACCAGGCCCGCCGTCTTCCACGACCTCAGCGCGGTGCGCCCGGGGCAGGAGATCCGGGTGGCCCGCGACGACGGCACGACCGCGGAGTTCACGGTCGAGGACGTCGAGGTCGTCACCCGCGAACACTTCGACGCGGCGAAGGCCTACGGCCCCCACGAGGAGGACCGCGCGGAGCTGCGCCTGATCACCTGCGGCGGCGCCTTCGACCGGGCCGCCCACACGTACACGGCCAACGTGATCGTCTCGGCCTACCTCACGGGGGCCGACCGCGCGGGCGGGCCCGGCGGGGCGGAGGAATGAGCCCGCGGGCCGAGGGGTAGCCGGGCCCGGACGCACCCTCCGTCACTTGGGCATCACCGCAGGTGGAGGCCGCTGCCGGAGGCTTCGGTAACAGCTCTTCCACAGGTCCTCGCGCAGGACGGACGGGCCTCGTGGGCAGGGGAGGCGTATGTCAGGATTGAGTCACCGACAGTGCACCCAAGGGGGAGTGGATGTACCGCAAAGGCACCGGCCGCGGACGCGTCTTCGCGGCCAGGGGGGTGAGGACGGGAGCCGCGCTGGTGGGGGCCGCGCTGCTTCTTTCCGCGTGCTCCTCCCCCGATGACGACCCGGGCGGCGACTCGGGTACGCCGGTCACACAGCAGCCCAAGGGCAAGGACCCGTACTGGGTCAACCCGCAGGGCAACGCGGCCAAGCAGGTCGCCGCCTACGAGAAGGACGGCAAGAAGGACGACGCCGAGCTGATACGGAAGATCGCCGAACAGCCCGTCGCCGAGTGGATCGTCCCGGAGAACGCGGAGGAGCAGGCGCGCGGCTTCACCGAGGCCGCCACCAAGGCCGACCGGGACGCCCTCCTCGTCCTCTACAACATCCCGCACCGCGACTGCGGCCAGTACTCCGGCGGCGGCGCGGCCGACGGCAACGCCTACCGGGCCTTCGTCGACCAGGTGGCCAAGGGCATCGGCGACCGCCGCGCCACCGTCATCCTGGAGCCGGACGCGGTGCTCCACATGGTCGACAACTGCACGCCCGAGCAGTTCCACGAGGAGCGCTACGACCTCCTCAAGGGCGCCATCGGCACGCTCAAGTCCCTGAAGAACACCAAGGTGTACCTGGACGCGGGCAACGCGGGCTGGAAGAACCCCGACTCGCTGTGGGAGCCCCTGAAGTGGTCGGGCGTCGAGCAGGCCGACGGCTTCTCGGTGAACGTCTCCAACTTCCAGACGACCGCGGCGAGCGCCGACTTCGGCAAGAAGCTGTCGGCGAAGATCGGCGGGAAGCCGTTCGTCATCGACACGGCGCGCAACGGCAACGGCCCCTACACCAAGGGCAAGGACCCCTGGTGCAACCCGCCCGGCCGCGCGCTGGGCGAGGTGCCCACGACGAAGACGTCCGACCCGCTCATCGACGCGTACCTGTGGATCAAGCGGCCCGGCGAGTCCGACGGGACGTGCAGGGGCGGACCGAAGGCCGGGCAGTGGTGGCCGGAGTACGCACTGGGGCTGGCCAGGGCCGCCGGCTAGGGGCGCGGGGAACTGCGCGAGCAACCACAGAGAAGCCGCAGACGCATCTGCGCGGATCTCCGGCAGATGCGTCTGCGGCCTTTCGCGGGCTGAACGCGCAGTTCCCCGCTCCCGCAGGGGGCGTTGCCTACGGCACGTGGACCCAGCGGGCCTCGCTGGGCGTGCCCTGGTCGTCCGTGACGAAGAGCATGTACCAGCCGGTCTCCACCAGGCTGCGGTTGTCCGGGACCGTCACCGTGACCTTGCCGGGCGACTTCTTCAGGTCGAGCGCGATCGACGTCTGGTCGATGTCCGTGACGTGCGTCGAAGCGCTCGGCTTGATGAGCCGCGCCGTCTTGATGGCGGAGGAGTGCTTCGTCGGGAAGGTCCCGCTCCCGCCCCGCTCGATGTTCTTCGGGCCCTTGCCCAGCGTGGGCCGCGAGCCGTGGTACAGGTACGGCGGCGTGTAGATCTCGATGCGCTGCTCGAACACGCCGGGCTTCGTGTTGGCCTTGTCGGCGTAGAGCGAGTCGGAGCCGAAGAACATCACGCGCCCGTCGGGCAGCAGGATCGACCCCGAGTGGTAGTTGCGGCCCACCTCGGGGTCGGCGACCCGGCGCATCTCGCCGGTCCTGGCGTCGTAGATGCGGGCCTGGTGGATGTTGGAGTCGCTGCGCCCGCGGTAGTCCTCCGAGCCGCCGGAGATCAGCACGGTGTCGTCGGGCAGCGTCGATATCTGCGGGTAGCGCGTGCCCTTCTCCAGCGCCGGGCCGTCCACGAACCTCGGGGCGTCCGCCTTCAGGTCGACGATCCGGGTCTTGTTGCTCGACTCCTTGGACTCACCGACACCGCCGCCGCCGACCACCATGTACTTCTGGTCCTGGGCGGGCGGCAGCTCCACCGTGCCCGAGGTCTCCATCAGCTCGGGGTCGCTCAGGCCCGGGATGCCCTTCCACTTGTTGGTCTCCAGGTCCCAGATGCCGGGCTTGCGGCCGACGTCGTCGGGACCGTAGCCCGCGTTCGAACCGGAGTAGAAGAGCTTGCCGTCGGTCATCTGGAAGATCGCCGGGTAGGTCGGGAACTGCCGGATGCCCTCGGTGTACGTCCACTTCTTGGTCTTCGGGTCGTACACCTCGTTCTTGCCGGGGACGAGCTGGCCGATCTCGTCGAGGCCGGAGGTGGAGAGGACCTTGCCGTCACTGAGCGTGGTCAGCGTGGGGTACCAGCGCGCCTCGTTCATCGGGTCGACCTTGATGTACCGCTCCGCCACCGGGTCGAACTCGAAGGTGTCCTTGATCCCCTGGAAGTCCTTCTTGTCCAGGGCGAGCTTCTGGGCCATGCCGTAGACGTTGCGGGTGTCGGAGCCCTTCAGGCCCTGGATGCGGTAGTTGTCCTGGGTGCCCGTCTCGTACTTGGTGCCGCTCTTGGCCGCCTCGACGTAGACGCGGCCGAGGCCCGGCTCGGTCCGCAGGAACCTGCCGGTCTGCTTGTCGAAGACCTTCTTCGCCTTCTCGACGAGGATGTTGTCCTGGGAGACGAAGGTCTTGCCGTTCTTCTTGCCGGTGAACTTCGTGCCCGCGGGGATCGTCTTCGGCTCGTCCGGGTCCTCGTTGTGGACGATCATCAGGCCGCCGGCCTTGGTGATGTCGCCCTTCAGCTTCTCGTAGCGCTGCGTACCGCCCGCGATCAGCAGGTTGCCGTTGCCGAGCTGGGTGTGGCCCGTGCAGAACAGGTCGGTGGGCGTCGGGATCTTCTTGATGGTCCCCTTGACCGGGTCCCAGAGCCGGGTGTCGAACTTCTTCGCGTCGAAGTTCTTCTGGTTGTTGCCCGACCCCGCGACGAGGAGCACCTTGCCGGTGTGCAGCAGGGCCGCGTGGATCGTGTTCTGCCGGTACTCCTCGGGGAAGTCCACGACCTCCCAGTGGCCGTTGTCCGCCTTGTACTCCGGCTGGTTGATCTTGTAGTCGTGGTACTTCTCCGAGCCCACGCGCCACAGCCACGGGCCGTTCATGCCTGCCAGCGCGACGACGACCGCCGCGCCTATCGCGATGCGGCGGGCACGGCGGCGGCTGGAACGGTCTTTCATTTCTTACGTCCCCCAAGGGAAATCTGCATGGTCTGGTCGGGCGATGCCCAACTGGGCTTCTGCTGTGGCGCGTGCGGCAGAGGGACGGCCGGGTCCGCCTCGGACGGCGGCCCCGAAGGGCCCGCTCCCGTGCCGGACCTGCGCTTCTTCTTGTCCTGCCGCATGCCCCAGCGCCACGCGAAGATCGGCGCCGCCGTGATCAGGAGGGCGAACGTGGCCCAGGTGATCATCGCGGGGTGCGCGTGCCCGTACACGAAGGAGGCGGCCATCGAGGCGCCGAAGACCAGGATGAAGAACAGGTGGATGCGGAACGTCCCGAACAGGGTGTCCGGGCTCGCCGAATCGCCCTTGGGGGTCACCACGAACCTGCTCTTGCGCCGCAGGGCCGCGTCGAGGAGTGAGCGCGCGTAGACCGGCGCCGAGAGCGCCGACATCACCATGCCCGCCACACCGCCGGAGCCCTCGGGCTCGTGCGGGGAGACGTTGTGCCTGCGGTTCCAGATGTAGAGGCCGATCTGCAGCGCGGAGGCGTTGCCGTACAGCATCAGCCAGATGGTCGGGTCGATGTTCACGCCGGACGCGCCGAGCCCCAGGAACAGCGCGCAGCTCAGCGCGGCCAGAATCCAGTTCATGGCGGACATCGGGTAGAAGATGACCATCATGGTGTAGTTGAAGAGGCGGCCCGGCGGGAGCGAGAACGGCGCCTTCCAGAACTGCTTGAGGATCGTCTCGTACGTCCCGCGCGACCAGCGGAGCTGCTGGGTGAAGAAGTCCGTCCAGGCGTTGGGGCCCTCGCCGACCGCGAGGACGTCGGGGGTGTAGACCGACTTCCACTTCCTGCCGGTCGCCGGGTTCGTCGCGCGGTGGATCTCGAAGCCCGTGGCCATGTCCTCGGTGATCGAGTCGTACAGGCCGCCGATCTGCTTCAGGGCCTTGATGCGCACCGCGTTGGAGGTGCCGACGAACATCGGGGCGCCGTAGGCGTTGCCCGCGCGCTGGATCAGCGCGTGGAAGAGGAACTGCTGCGACTCGGCGGCCTTGGTGACGAAGTTGTCGTAGTTGCCGTACACCTGCGGGCCGATGACGAAGCCGACGTTCTCGTCCCGGAAGAAGCCGAGCATCCGCTCCAGGTAGTTCGGCATCGGGATGTGGTCGGTGTCCACCGAGGCGAAGTAGTCGTAGTCGTCGCCGTGCGCGTCGAGCCAGGCGTTGTAGTTGCCGTGCTTCGTCTTGGCGCGGTGCGGGCCCTTCGTCATGTTCCACTTCGCCACGCCCTTGCGCGAGAAGTGGCGCACGCCGAGCCGCAGGCAGACCTCCTTGACCTCAGGGTCGTCACCCTCGTCGAGGAGCCAGACGTGCATCGTGCCGCGGTGCCGGATCTTGACCGCGGCCTCAAGGGTCTTCGTCACCATCTCGATCGGCTCCTTGCCGGGCACGAAGGAGGTGAGGAAGGCGACTCTGGTGCCCGTCTCGGGCACCACGGGTATGGGGTCGCGGGCGACGAGGGTCGCGTGCGCGTTGGAGAGGACGTTCATGCAGCGGAAGAACTCGATCAGGCCGATCGATACGAGCATGACGACGTCGAGCACCGGCAGCCAGTCGTTGGCCACGTAGTCCCGCTTCGTCCAGTGCTCGGGCTGGAGCAGCCAGCCGAGCAGGACCAGGGAGAGCAGCGGGGCCGCGCCCAGCATCAGCGCGGCCCGTATCTTGTGCGGCTCCTGCGAGAGCAGTGAGCGGTACTTCACCTTGTACGGTTTGCTCGGGTCCGGCTGGGTCAGCGGGCCCGCGAGCCGGCTGTAGTGCTCGTAGTCGTACCGCGGCAGGGTTCTCTTGATTCTCCGGAACCCGCCCGTCCGGTGCGAGACGGCCCTGAGCCGGGTCGTTTCTGACGGGTCGTTCTGCCGCGCGCCCGTCGGCGTCGACGTCATGAGTCATCCCCCCGCACGCGGTCGCCCGCGCGTTCGTTGGTCCTTCCGTCGACGCGGGTCCCCTCCGACCCTCATCGACGCATCAGTGGCAGGCCACCGTCCTCTTAGACATGGAACGACAACCTTCCGGTTGCATGATGCCCCCCTAGGCATCGCGACACGAACGGGACCCCCATCCCTGCCTTGTCGCGCGGACCGGCGAGCCCCCGAGCGCCCCGTATCGTCCGCCTCATGAAAGCCAGTGGCTCCCGAACAGGGTTCTACGCCCCATGGCATGATCGCAAGAGCGATACAAGGGGTTTACCGGTCATACGAGCGATTTGAGTGCTCTGCTGGGACAGGTGTGCCCAGGCGGGTGCGAATGTTGCCGAAGTGCTCCCTTATGGCCTGTTCCGCCCGCTGGGCGTCCCCCGAGCGGACGGCCTCCAGGATCTCCCGGTGCTGCCGGCAGGTGACGTGCGGGTCCTGCGGCACGTCCACCAGATCCGTGCGGACCTTGTGGAAGGCGTCCCAGAACGCCTCCAGAACCTCACCGAGCAGCAGGTTTCCCAGTCCGCGGTAGAGGGTGGCGTGAAAAGCGCGGTCGGTCTCGGCCCGCACACCGCCCTCCGCGGTGGCGGCCTCGGCCTCCATGCGTGCCACCAAGGCGTCGAGTTCGGCGAGGTCGGCCTCCGGGACCTGGCCCGCGAGGCGCGCGATCAGGCCGGTCTCGACGGCTTCGCGCAGCTCCAGGAGCTGGAGCAGGCTGTCCTCGCCGCGGTAGTGGCCCGCGACCGTGCGGAAGGCGAGGCCCTCGATCATCGGCGCGACCGACATGGGACCGACATAGGTGCCGAAACCATGACGGATCTCTACAATGCCCATCGCCTGGAGCGCCTTGAGCGCCTCCCGTACGGAGTTCCTGCTGACCCCGAGGCGCTCCATCAGCTCCGGTTCGGTCGGCAGCGAGGCCCCGGAGGGCAGCCTGGAATCGATGATGAGCTTCTTGATCCGCTCCTGAATGTCGCGCGCCATGGCGCAACCGTAGCGGTAGGCGCGTACGGGGAACGGCTCGTCGTGCGTACGACGAAGGCCCTCCGCGTGAACGGAGGGCCTTCGCTGTCGGTGCGCCGCCAGGGACTCGAACCCCGGACCCGCTGATTAAGAGTCAGCTGCTCTAACCAACTGAGCTAGCGGCGCCTGCTGACCTGGACAACTCTACCGGACGCGCGGGGGTGCCCCGGACCACGGCCGGGGCCGGGGGCGCCGGGCCGCGGGTGGCCGGGGGCCTGGTGCGGGGCCGTCACGGGCCTGGTGCGGGGCCATAGGGAGGGCCTTTTCCATCATTCGGACCGTCAACATGCGACATACGCGGACAGTTGCGAAACTGGCGCACGTGCAGACGCGGAAGCATTCTTCGGCGAGATCCTTGGGCAAACGATTGCGGGCGGCTCCGGAATTCGAGGAATTCGATGCGGAGGGTGACCGCGGCCGTCCGGACCGTATGCGGGGTGTCCGCCGGCTCCTCGTCGTCGCCGTGGCGTCCTGCGTGGCGCTCGGCGGGCAGGCGCTCCCGGCCGCGGCCACCGGGGGTGCCGTGGCCGGTGACCCGGTACCGGCGGGGCCGCCGGTGTCGAAGCCCCTCCGGGCGACCACCCGGGAGGCGATCATCGAGCGGGCCTCGAAGTGGGTCACCGCGAGGGTGCCGTACAGCATGTCGCGGCTCTGGTCCGACGGCTACCGGCAGGACTGCTCGGGCTTCGTCTCCATGGCCTGGGCCCTGCCCGGCAACGCGTGGACGGGCAGCCTCCCCGCCTATGGCGTGCGCGTCACGAAGGACGAGCTGAAACCCGGCGACATCCTTCTCTTCCACGATCCGGCGCATCCCACGTGGGGCTCCCACGTGACGCTTTTCGGCGGCTGGGCGAACTCCGCCCGTACGTATTACACGGCATACGAACTGGCCCGCCCGTTCGCCCGCAAGCGGGCCACTCCCTTTGCCTACTGGTCCAACGCCGACCGCTATGTGGGCTACCGCTACAAGGGAGTGGAGGAGAGCCCCGCCGCCGGCGGCTCGGGGGTCACGGTCACCTTGGGCGTGGGCGGAACCCCGGCGCGGGTGAGACCCGGGCGTGAATGAGGCTCGGGTGCGGGGGAGACCTGGGCGTGAACGAGGCTCGGGCAGGGATGAGATCCGGGCAGGGATGAGACTCAGGCATGTATGTGACCCAGGCAGGGATGAGACCCAGGCACGTATGAGATCCGGGCATGGATGCGGCCCGGGGGCGGATGAGATCCAGGCATGTATGAGATCCAGGCATGTATGAGATCCAGGCATGTATGAGACCCAGGCATGTATGAGACCCAGGCACGGATGAGACCCAGGCACGTATGACATCGAGGCACAGATGAGGCGGAGGCACGTATGAGTGCGACGGCGGCTTCACAGGCTCAGGCCCAGGCCCAGGCCCAGGCCGAGAATCAGGCCCAGCCTCAGGCGCAGGTCCAGGCCGGGGGCCAATCCGAGGCCCAGCCCCAGGCCCAGGCCCAGCCCCAGCCCCAGGCCCAGGCCCAGCCCCAGCCCCAGGCCCTGTCGAAAACCCGGGCCCAGCCGGGGAGGGTGGCGCACGGTGTGCGGGTGATTCACAGTGAGGCCACCACCGAGATTCCGCCGCACCTCCTCTTCCGGGACGCCGCGGAGGCCGCCGGCGCCGAGGCGGGTGCCTCGCCGCCGGCCGGCGTGGCGCGGCGCGGGCGGGGCGCCGGCGAGCAGGCGTGGACCGCGCGGGCCGCGGTGCCCGTCGCGCGGACCGTGCCCGAGGTCGACGTGGCGGTCGTCGAGCGGCGGGGCCGCGTGCTGCCCGGCCTCGCCGGAGTGCTCGGCGGGTGCGCGGGCGTCGCCGGGTGCGGGTTGTCGCTGTGGTGGGCCGGGGCCCTGCCCGAACCGGTGCTGCGCGTGACGGGGCCGCCCGGCGGCGGGGGTGCCGGGCTCGGCCTCAGGCAGTGGGCCGCGCTCGCGGGCTCGGGGACGCTCGGCCTCTTCGGCTTCGGCGGTCTGGCGCGGGGGAGGACCGGCGGCGCGTGGGTGCTCAGCCTCTTCGGCCGCTACCGCGGCACGGTCCGCCGTACCGGCCTCCTCTGGGTGAATCCCCTGCTGCTCCGCCGCCGCGTGGACGTGCGCCTGCGGCACTGGCGGAGCGAGCCGATGCCGGTGGTGGACCGCTGCGGGGTCGCGTTGCGCGTCGTCGTGCTCGTGGTGTGGCGGGTCAGGGACCCCGCGCGGGCGACGCTCTCGGTCGCGGACCACGAGCAGTACCTGCGGGAGTGCGTGGAGGCCACCACCGCCCGGGTCCTCTCGCGGCTGCCCGCCGACGCCTTCCAGGAGGACGGGCAGACCCTGCGCGACGCCGACGCGGTGGGCTCCACGCTGACCCGGGCGCTCGCCGCCGACACCGGCGCGGTCGGCGTGCAGATCTTCTCGGCCCAGCCGGCCCGCATCGAGTACGCCCCCGAGGTGGCGGACGCGATGCGTCGCCGCAGGGTGGCGGCGCTGGAGGCCCGGCACCGCGACACCGTTCTGACCTCGGTGGTCGACTCGGTCGAGGACACCGTGACGCGGCTCGCCACCCGCGGTCTCGTACTCGGTGACGGCGAGCGCGAGGCCCTGGTGAAGGACCTGACGGTGGCGTTCTGCACGGGCCACGGCGAGCAGAAGTAGGCGCCCCGAGCCGCCGCCCCCGGAGGGCGCCGCCCTCACCGATGCGGATGGATCGTCTCCGTGATTGGTATGGACATGTTCAACTACCGGCCATAATCTGAACTTGGTCTAGACCGCAGCGCGCGCACGTCCCACGGAACGTCCCCCGGAACTCCCCACGTTCGGTCAGGAGCGGCACATGCGTAACAAGAAGATGTACGCGGCGTTGGTGGGCCTCGGCACGGTGGGCGCGTTCGCGCTCTCCGCCGGTGGCGCCAGCAGCCACGGCTACACGGACCTGCCGGCCAGCCGGCAGATCAACTGCGCCAAGGGCGTGGTCAAGAACTGCGGGAACATCCAGTGGGAACCGCAGAGCGTCGAGGGGCTCAAGGGCTTCCCGGCCGCGGGCCCCGCCGACGGCAAGATCTGTTCGGCGGGCGTGGGCGGCTTCAGCCAGCTCGACTCGCCCAAGGCGCCGAACGGCAGCGCCTGGCCGACCACCCAGGTCAGCGGCGGTCAGAACTACACCTTCCGCTGGCAGTTCACCGCACGGCACCGCACCACGGACTTCAAGTACTTCATCACCAAGCAGGGCTGGGACGAGAGCAAGCCGGTGACGCGGGCGGCCCTGGAGTCCACGCCGTTCCTCACCGTCCCGTACAACAGCCAGCAGCCGCCCGCGACCCTCTCGCACAGCGGCAACATCCCCGGCGGGCGCAGCGGTCACCACGTGATCGTCGCCGTCTGGACGGTCGCCGACACGGCGAACGCGTTCTACGCCTGCTCCGACGTCCGCTTCTAGGCGCCCTCCCTCGCCGGAGCCGGACAGCTCGGGTGCCGCGCACGCCTTGCCTTCCCCTCGCACGAGGCGTGTGCGGTACCCGCGCGTACCCGGTGGACCCCCGCCGGGCACGACCCTCCACTTCTGACGCCGCGTCATCTACCCTGCGCGGCCATGGAGACCGTCGCGGAACTCGTCCAGGCGCGGTGGGGAGACCACCGCACCGGCCTGCGCTTCGCGGGCGGGCGACTGAGCCACCACCAGGTGGCCGCGGGCGCGGCGGCCAGAGCCGCGCTCCTCGGCGACCTGCTGCCCCGGCACGGCGAACCCCACGTCGGGGTCCTGCTCGACAACACCCCCGAGTACCCCCAGTGGCTCGGCGCGGCGGCGCTGGCGGGCGCGGCCGTGGCGGGCGTCAACCCCACGCGGCGCGGCGCCGAACTGGCCCGCGACATCCTGCACACCGAGTGCCGGGTCCTGGTGACCGAACGGGCGCGTCTGCCGCTGCTCGACGGCCTCGACCTGCCGGGCGTACGTATCCTCGTCACCGGCACGGACGCCTACGAGCGCCTCCTTGCCCCCTACGCGGGCGCCACCCCGCGGCTCGCGCGGACCGTCACCCCCGCCACCCGCATGCTGCTCTCCTTCACCTCCGGTTCGACCGGCGCCCCCAAGGCGGCGCTGTGCAGCCAGGGGCGGCTCGCGGCGGCGGGGCGCGCGCTGGTGTCCCACTTCGGGGTGCGGGCGTCGGACACCCACTACATCTGCATGCCGATGTTCCACGGCAACGCGGTGATCGCCGACTGGGCGCCCGCGCTCGCGGCGGGCGCGACGGTGGCGCTGCGGGCCCGCTTCTCCGCCTCGCGGTTCCTCCCCGACGTACGGGAGTTCGGCGCGACGTACTTCACCTACGTGGGCCGGGCCGTGCAGTACGTCCTGGCCACACCCGAGGAGCCCGACGACCGGGAGAACCCGCTGCGGCTCGGCTTCGGGACCGAGGCGGGAGCGGTGGACGCGGCGCGCTTCGAGAAGCGGTTCGGCGTCAGGCTCGTGGAGGGGTACGGGTCCTCGGAGGGCGGCGCGGCGATACAGCGGACCCCCGGCACACCCCCGGGGGCGATCGGCCGCGCGGCGCCCGGGGACGACCTCGCGGTGGTGGACCCGGCGACGCTCACCGAGTGCGAGGCCGCGCGGTTCGGCCCCGGCGGGCGGCTCCTGAACGGGCGGGAGGCCGTCGGCGAGCTGGTGAACCGGGGGCCGAACCCCTTCGAGGGGTACTGGCGCAACGCGAAGGCGCAGGCCGAGCGGGTGCGGGGCGGCTGGTACTGGACGGGAGACCTCTTCTACCGGGACGCCGAGGGATTCCTCTACTTCGCGGGGCGTACGGACGACCGGCTGCGGGTCGACAGCGAGAACCTGGCGGCGGCGGTGATCGAGGGCATCCTCACGCGGTACCCCGGGGCGGCGGCCGTGGCGGTCTACGCGGTCCCCGACCCCGTGGCGGGGGACCAGGTCATGGCGGCGGTCGCGCCGCCGCCGGGCGAGGACTTCTCCCCGGAGGAGTTCGCCGCGTTCCTGCGGGCGCAGCCCGATCTGAGCCCCAAGGCCGTGCCCCGCTTCGTGCGGGTGGCTCCGCGGATGCCGGTCACGGCGACCCACAAGGTGGCCCGCTCGCTGCTTCGGGGAGAGGGGTTCCGGTGCGGTGACGCCGTCTACTGGCTGCCCTTCGACGCGGACGCCGGCCACCGGTACCGGCGGTTCACCTCCGGCGACCTGGCAGGGCTGGTGGGGCGGTACGAAGCCCAGGGGCGGGCCCATTTGCTGGGATGACGAGGCCGCTTACCGTTGAGCCATGCCAAGGGACAGCGTCTGGGGGCGGCTTCGGACGCCGGGGTATCTGGGGAGCGGTGCGCCGTGGCGCAGTGCCGCGTACCTGTCGGGCGGGGTGATCACCGGCGCCGCCGTGCTGCTCGTCGGGGTGGCCCTCACCGCCGTCGGGGCCGCGCTCACCCTCGTACTCGTCGGAATCCCGCTGCTCGGCGCACTCGCCTTCTGCGGTGTGCCCCTCGCCGCCCTGGAGCGGCGCCGCCTGCGGACCGTCGATCCCGCCCCCGCCCCCAGCCCGCACCGCGCCCCCGAGGCCCCCGGCATCAACGCCTGGTTCCGGCTCCGCGTCAAGGAGCAGGCCACCTGGCGCGAGCTCGCCCACGCCGTGCTGCTCGCCCTCGTCCTCTGGCCCCTGGACCTCGCCGTCCTGGCCTGCGCGGTCGCCCTGCCCGCGCTGCTGCTCGCCGCCCCCGCCCACCTGGCGGCCGTCGGCGGCCCCGGCAACGGCGTCCGCCCCGCCAAGCTGTGGCTCGTCGAGTCCTACCCCGCGGCCTGCGGCACCGCCCTGCTCGGGCTCGTCGCCCTGCTGGTGCTCGCCTACCCGCTGGGCGCGTACGCCGCGGCGCGGGCCGCGTTCGCCCGGCTCCTCCTGGCCCCCCGCGACACGGAACTCGCCGCCCACCTCGCCGAGGTCACCCGCTCGCGGGCCCGCCTCGTCGACGCCTTCGAGGCCGAGCGGCGGCGCATCGAGCGGGACCTGCACGACGGGGCCCAGCAACGCCTCGTCGCGCTGACAATGGGCCTGGGGCTGGCGCGGCTCGACGCCGAACCCGACAGCCCGCTCGCCGAACGGCTCGCCGCCGCCCACGACGAGGCGGGCCGCGTCCTGACCGAGCTGCGCGAGCTGATCCGCGGCATCCACCCGCAGGTCCTCAGCGACTACGGTCTCGCCACCGCCATCGAGGACGCGGCGGACCGTTCCGCGGTGCCCGTGGACACGGCCGGGATCGAGCTGCCCCGCCTCCCCGAAGCAGTCGAGTCCGCCGGGTACTTCGCGGTCCGCGAGGCGCTCGCCAACGTCGGCAAGCACAGCGGCGCGCAGAGCGCCCACGTCACCGCCATCCACACCGGCGCGGTCCTCCGCATCGACGTGCGCGACGACGGCCGCGGCGGCGCCGACCCCGCGCACGGCACCGGGCTCACCGGGCTCGCCGACCGCCTCGCCGTCCTCGATGGCACACTGACGGTCACCAGCCCGCCCGGCGGCCCGACCGTCCTGTCCGTGGAGATCCCGTGCCGAGCCGAAGCCTGAGAGTCGTACTCGCCGAGGACAGCGTGCTGTTGCGGGAGGGGCTCATCGGCGTGCTCGGCCGCTTCGGGCACGAGACGGTGGCGGCGGTCGGCGACGCGGAGGCGCTGCGGGACGCCGTGTCGGCGTACGACCCGGACATCGTGGTGACCGACGTGCGGATGCCGCCCGGCTTCCAGGACGAGGGGCTGCGCGCGGCGGTCGCGCTCAGGGCGGAGCGGCCGGCGCTGCCGGTGCTCGTGCTGAGCCAGTACGTGCAGCGGACCTACGCGGCGGAGCTCCTCGACACGGGGGACGGCACGGGCGTCGGCTATCTGCTCAAGGACCGTGTGGGCCAGGTCGAGCAGTTCATCGAGGGACTGACGCGGGTGGCCGAGGGCGGGACGGTCGTCGACCCGGAGGTCGTACGGCAGTTGCTGCGGCGCAGACGCGATCCGCTGGCCCAGCTCACCCCGCGCGAGCGCGAGGTGCTCGGCCTCGTCGCCGAGGGGAAGTCGAACGCGGCGATAGCCGCCGGGCTCGTCGTCTCCGAGGCCGCCGTGGGCAAGCACATCGGCAACATCCTCGCCAAGCTCGACCTGCCGCCGGGGGACGGCACCCACCGCAGGGTGCTCGCGGTGCTGGCGTATCTGCGCGGGTGAGGGCGAGCGATTACGCTCCTGCCCCATGAGCACGTCCGACCAGACCGAACTTCCGCACGGCGACGAGGACGCGCCGGAGGACGACGCGCGGCCCGGAGCCCCGGCCCCCGGCCCCACCCCCGCCGCCCGCGCCCGCCGCGCCCGGATCGCCGCGGCCTCGCTGCTCATGGCCGCGGCGGCGGTCGTCCTCGCGCTGCGCCTGGCGAGCCGGTCGTCGGTCCTGGTCGTCGGGGTCTACGGACTGCTGCTCATCCTCTGCGGCGGAGTGATCGAACTGAGCCGCCGCGGCCGGACCAGGCTCGGTTCCTGGCTCCTGGCCGCGGGGCTCGTGGCGGCGCTGCTCATGGACGGGGTCGTCCTGGCATAGCCGTGGCCGCCTCCGCGGGCCCCGACTCCCGTACGCCGTACCGCTCGTGCAGCCGCCGCAGCGGACCCGGCGCCCACCAGGCGCGGCGGCCGAGCAGGGCCATCGTCGCCGGTACGAGGAACATCCGGACCACGGTGGCGTCGATGAGGACGGCCAGGGTCAGGCCGAGCCCGATCTGCAGGATCGGCGCGAAGCCGCCCGTCATGAACCCGGCGAAGACGAGGGCGAGCAGCAGCGCCGCGCAGCTCACCACGCGCCCCGAGCGCCGCAGCCCCTCGACGACGGCGGTGCGGTGGTCGCCGGTCTCCGTCCAGCTCTCCCGCATCCTGGAGAGGATGAACAGCTCGTAGTCCATGGCGAGCCCGAAGGCGATGGCGATGATCAGCGGGGGCGCCGTCAGGCTCAGCGCCCCCAGCCCCTCGCCGCCGAGCAGCGACACCCCGTGCCCGTCCTGGAACACCCAGGTGACCACGCCGAGCGCGGCGGCGAGGCTGAGCAGGGTGGTGGCGAGGGTGCGCAGCGGTATCAGCACGGAGCCGGTGAAGGCGAAGAGGAGGCTGAACAGGCCCACGAGGACGGTCAGTACGGCCCAGGGCGCGCGCTCGGCGAGCATGGCGCGGAAGTCGACGAGGCGGGCGGCGTTCCCCGTGACCTCGACGGGTTCGCCGCCCCGCAGGTCGCGGACGCGCTCGACGAGCCCGGTGGCGGTGGGGCCGTCGGACGGGCCCCTCGGGGTGAGTTCGAGGAGGACCGTGCCGTCGGAGAGCCGCTGCCGCTCGGCCGCCGCGACACCGGGCAGCGCCCGGATCCTGCGCTCGCAGCCGGCTTCGGCGCCCGGCCTGATCAGGACCTCCACGGGGCTGGTGCCGGCCTCGGCGGGATAGTGCGCGCGCACGGTGTCGTAGAGCTGCCTGGCCTCGGTCCCGTGCGGCAGCTGCCGGGCGTCGCCGATGCTGATCCGCATCCCGGGCACGGGCACGGCGAGGGCGGCCAGCGCGGCGACGACCAGCGTCAGGACGGCGAGAGGCCGGGCCACGGAGAACCGCGCGAGCCGCGCGAAGAAGGCACCCGCGCGGGCGGCGCCCGCGGCCGGCGCGGGGGCGGCGATCCTCCCGCCGAACCGGGCGAGCAGCGCGGGAAGCAGCGTCAGCGCCGCCAGCATGTCCACGACCACCACGGCGCCCGCGGCCAGGCCCATGCTGCGCAGGAACGGGCTGGGGAACCAGACCAGTCCCGACAGGCTGATGGCCACCGTCAGGCCGGAGAAGAGGACCGTGCGGCCGGCGCGGGCCACCGTGGCGTGGACGGCGTCCGCCACCTCCAGGCCGCGCGAGCGCTCCTCGCGGAAGCGGACCACCATGAGCAGCGCGTAGTCCACGGCGAGCCCGAGCCCCAGCATGGTGACGATCTGCACGGCGTACACGGAGATGTCCGTGAGCAGGCTGAAGCCGAACAGGATGAGGAACGCCCCGGCGACCCCGCTGACCGTGACGAGCAGCGGGAGCCCCGCCGCCCGCAGCCCGCCGAAGATCAGCAGCAGCGCGAGCAGGACCGCGGGCAGGGTGATCAGCTCCGCCCTGGCCACGTCCTCCTGGGCCCGCGTCCCCATCTGCTCGCCGAGCAGCGGTCCGCCGCTCACGGCCACGTCGGCGCCTTCGACGTCCCGTACGAGGTCCGCGGCGTCGCCGACGGTGTCCTCCTCCGCGTCGTCGTCCAGACCGCCCTTGAGCGTCACCGGGATCAGCAGCGCCCGGGAGTCCTCGGCGACCAGGCCGCGCGTGGTGTAGGGATCGGGGACCTCGGCGACGCCGGGCAGGGCGCGTACCTCGGTGACGGCGGCGGCCACCTCGGCGCGCAGCCCCGGCCGGTCGACGCGTCCGCCGCCGGAGACGACGGCGGTGAAGGAGGCGCCGGCCGGGTCGAGTCCGTCGAGGAGTCCGTCCGTGACCACGGACTCACTGCCGGGTACGTCCTCCACGGTCGACGTCAGGTCACCGAAGACGCGGGTGCCGAGGCCCAGGCCGAGGACGAGCAGGCCGGCCCAGAGGGCGATGACGGTCAGCGGGCGGCGGGTCGCCGTCCGGGCGAGGGTAGCGAGCATGGGGGCTCCTCAAGAGCCTCGGGAAGCGTGCGGACACGCGTCCCAGAGTCGTGCCGGAGCGCCGGCCGCGGATCGCCGCCCGGAGCGGTCTTGGGGCCTCCCTCCCCCGGGGGACGCCCTCACCCGCCGGAGGGAGCCGGGCCGGCTCCCCGGAGGCTCAGCTCCCCCCGGTCTCCCGGGGCTCCCCGGCGACCACCAGGCCCGTCTCGTACGCGCAGATCACCGCCTGCACCCGGCCCCGCAGCGCCAGCTTCGACAGGACGTTGCCGACGTGGGTCTTCACGGTGTGCTCGCTCACCACGAGAGCCGCCGCGATCTCGGCGTTGGTCAGGCCGCGGGCCAGCAGCCGCAGCGTCTCCTCCTCGCGGGCCGTGAGCGCGGCGAGCCGCTCGGCGTGCGGCGCGCCGTCCGTGGCGCGCGCGGTGCGGCGGCGGCCCACGACGTCCGCGACCAGGCGCCGCGTCACCGTGGGCGCGAGGAGCGAGTCACCGGCGGCGACGACCCGCACGGCGTGCACCAGGTCGTCCCTGCGGACGTCCTTGAGCAGGAAGCCGCTCGCCCCCGCGTACAGCGCCTCGTACACGTACTCGTCGAGGTCGAACGTGGTCAGCATGAGCACCCGGCAGCCGGAGGAGGCGCAGACCCGGCGGGCCGCCTCGATGCCGTCCATCCCGGGCATGCGGATGTCGAGCAGCAGCACGTCGGGGGCGTGCAGGCGCACCGCCGCGACCGCCTCCGCGCCGTCACCGGCCTCCGCGATCACCTCGATGTCCGGCTGGGCCGCCAGGATCATCGAGAAGCCGCTGCGCACCAGCTCCTGGTCGTCGGCGACCACCACCCGGATACTCATCCCCCCAGGATGCCGTGGGCAGCCGCGCGGCGACACGGAATCCGCCGTCGGGACCGGCGCCGGTCTCCGCGTGCCCGCCGCAGGCGCTCGCCCGCTCGTGCACCCCGATGAGCCCGTGGCCGCCCCCGCCGTCGCCCGGCGGGTCGCCGCCGCGGCCGTCGTCGGTGACGGTGAGCCGCAACTCGGCGGCGCCCCACGCCAGTTCCACGAGAATTCGGCTCGCCCGCGCGTGCTTCACCGCGTTCGTCAGCGCCTCCTGCACGATGCGGTACGCCGCGACCTCGGTGTCCGGCGACAGGGGGCGCGGCGGCCCGTGCACCGCCATCCGGACCTCCGGGCCCGCGTGCCCGACCCGTCGCACCAGCTCGGGCAGCGCGTCGAGCGTGGGCTGCGGGCCGCGGTCGCCGGGGGCCCGCTCCTCCTTGAGCACGCCCAGGATGCGGCGCAGTTGCACCATGGCGTCACGGCCCGCCGCGGCGATGGCGTCGAAGGCGGCCTCGGCGCGCGGCGGATCGCTGCGCACCACCACGGGCCCCGCCTCGGCCTGCACCACCATGATGCTCACCGCGTGGGCGAGGATGTCGTGCATGTCCCTGGCGATGGTGGCGCGTTCGAGGGCGACGGCGCGCGCGGTCTCGCTCGCCCGCTCCCGCTCCAGGCGCCTGGCCCGGTCCTCCAGGGCGGCGGTGTAGGCGCGCTGGACGCGGCCGAGGGACCCCAGGACGTACGCGCTGACGAGGATCAGCAGGTGGAAGGGGTACTCGTAGGGTTCCGCGCGCTCGTGGAACGCCATGGTGAACGTCGTGCCGATCAGCCACCCGGTGAGCATCAGGCGCCGCTGCCACGGCCGGCCGAGCGCGGCCATGGTGTACAGCACGACGAGCCCGCCGTACATGACGTCGGGCGGCGGCCGGTGGTGGAGGGCCATGGCGGGCGTGAAGCAGGTGCTGGCGCACGCGACGAGGAAGGGCGCGCGCCGCCGCCACACCAGCGGCACGGCCGTCCCCGCCCCGAGCAGGAAGCCCCGCGGGGACAGCGCGTCCCCGCCCCGCTCGGGGAAGAGGAACTGCAGGGACACGGCGAACAGCACGGCGCCCGCGAGCGCCGAGTCGACCACGTAGGGGTGGGCGGCGCGGAGCCGGGCGGCGGGCCGACGGGAGAGCGCGGGCATACGGCGGCTCCTCGGAGCGGGCAGCCGTGCCAGTATCACCGCGCCCGTACGGTTCCGTCCTCACCGGTGCGGGGGATGTGCGGCGCCTAGGACTCCAGGTACCGCAGCACCGCGAGGACCCGGCGGCTGTAGCCGGTCGTGCGGGACAGGCCGAGCTTGTCGAAGATCGCGTTGAGGTTCTTCTCGACCGCGCTCAGCGAGATGTGCAGCTTCTCCGCGATGGCCGCGTTGGTGTGCCCCTCGGCGAGCGCTTCCAGGACGGTGCGCTCGCGCGGGGTCAGCCGGGTCAGCGGGTCGCTGTGCGTGGTGCGGATGAGCAACTGCCGTACGACTTCCGGGTCGATGGCGGCGCCGCCCGCGTGGACCCGTTCCAGCGCGTCGAGGAACTCCTCGACCTGGGCGACCCGGTCCTTGAGGAGGTAGCCGACCCGTTCGGCGCTTGAGGTGAGCAGCTGGGCCGCGTAGTTGCGCTCGACGTACTGCGAGAGGACGAGCACGCCCACCTCGGGCCGCTCCTCGCGGATGCGGACGGCGGCGCGCAGCCCCCCGTCGGTGTGGTCGGGCGGCATGCGGATGTCGGTGACGACGACGTCGGGGACGTCCCGCTCGACCGCGCGCAGCAGCGCGTCCGCGTCGCCCACGGCGGCGACGACCTCATGGCCCTCCTCGGCGAGCAGCCGCACCAGGCCCTCCCGCAGCAGGGTCGAGTCCTCGGCCAGGATTACGCGCACGGCAGCTCCGCGGTGATGGTGGTGGGTCCCCCGAGGGGGCTGTCGACGTCCAGGGTGCCGTCGAGCGCGGCGACCCGGCTGCGCAGCCCCGTCAGGCCGCTGCCGCCGGCGTCGGCGCCCCCGGTGCCGGTGTCGCGGACGCGGACGGTCAGGACGGCGCCCCGCTGCCGTACGCGCACGGAGACCTCATCGGCCGACGAGTGCTTGGCGGCGTTGGTCACCGCCTCCGACACGACGAAGTACGCGGCGGTCTCGACGGCGGACGGCAGCGGGCCCGGCACGTCGTACTCCATGCGGACGGGGAGCGCGCACCGCTCGGAGACCCCGCCGAGCGCCTCGTGCAGACCGAGGCTGTCCAGGGCGCTGGGGTAGACCCGCCAGGCCACCTCGCGCAGCTCGGTCAGGACCTCCCTGGCCTCCTTGTGGGCCTGCGCGAGGAGCGCGTCGGCCCGCTCGGGGGTGCGTCCGCGGCGGGCCCTGCCGAGCAGCATGGCGAGCGCGACGAGCCGCTGCTGGACGCCGTCGTGCAGATCGCGCTCGACCCGGCGCCGCTCGACGTCGACCGCCCGGACCACGGCGGCCCTGCTGGTGGCCAGCTCGTCGATGCGCCGCTGGAGCAGCTCGCGCTCGGAGGGCCCGAAGCACTCGCGGGCCAGGCGGGCGTCCTGGTCGGTGAGCGCGCGCAGCCCCTGGACGGCGAGGAAGAGCAGGGTCCCGCCGAGGACGAACTGGCTGAGCAGGTCCACCCAGCTCATCGACGTGCGGACGAGCGACATCGCGAAGGCCCCCGCGAGGATGGCGCCGAAGTCGACCATGGCGACGACGACGCCGCAGAGCAGCCCGGAGTACGTGCGGGCGGCGAGGTAGCGCAGGATCTGCTGGTCGGAGGCGCGGTGCTCGGGGAACGAGTCGTGGAAGAAGACGGAGCGGCGCCCGCGCTCCAGGGCGGTGAGCCTGCGGGCGCCGGACGCGAGGAGCGCGTGGGCGCGGGGGCGGGTGCGCGGCAGGAGCAGGAAGGGGCCGGCGGCGGCCCCGGCGACGGCGAAGTAGACCAGGCCGAGCAGGGCGGTGAGACAGCCGATGAGCACACCGAGGACCCGGAGCAAGAACGGGGCGGCCACGGGTTCCCTCACATCGTCCGACACTAGCGGCACCTAACCGGCGCGGCGGTGCCGGGGAGCGTCGCCCGCCCGCTTCCTGGAGCGCACGCGTACGGCGATGTAGGCGGCGAGGGCGACCACGACGAGGCCGAGCACGACCTTGGAGAGCAGCCCCACGTACGTCTCGACCGCGTCCCACTGGTCGCCGAGCCAGTACCCCGCCATGACGAGCACGGAGTTCCAGACCAGGCTGCCCGCGGTGGTCAGGGCGAGGAAGACCGGCAGCCGCATGCGCTCCACCCCGGCGGGCACGGAGATCAGGCTGCGGAAGATCGGCACCATCCGGCCGAGGAAGACGGCCTTGGTGCCGTGGCGGGCGAACCACGCCTCGGTGCGCTCCAGGTCCTCACGCTTGACCAGCGGCAGCTTCCCCCACAGGGCGTGCATGCGCTCCCGGCCGAACAGCACGCCGATGCCGTACAGGGCCGCCGCGCCGACCACCGAGCCCAGCGTCGTCCAGAAGAGCGCGGAGAACAGGCTGATCACGCCCTGCCCGGCGGCGAAGCCGGTCAGCGGCAGGATCACCTCGCTGGGCAGCGGCGGGAAGAGGTTCTCCAGGGCGATGGCGAGTCCGGCGCCGGGGCCGCCCATGACGTCCACCAGGTCGGCGGCCCAGCCCGCGATGCCGCCGGCGGGCTCCTGGGGGAGGGCGAGAGTCGTGAGGTCCATGGAGACCACGCTAGAAACCGCAGGTCACCGGCGGTATGGGGGTTGCCGTTGAGTGGGGGTGCGGAAAACCGCACCCCGCGCGGCCCAGCAGGGCGTACACACGCGAAAGGGCGCCCCCGGAAGACCGGGAACGCCCTTTCGGCATTCGCAAGTGCGCCGCCAGGGACTCGAACCCCGGACCCGCTGATTAAGAGTCAGCTGCTCTAACCAACTGAGCTAGCGGCGCCTGCTGACTCATAAATAGTACCTGGTCCGAGAGGGTGCTCCGGACACCCGGCGGCCACCTGGCGGACACCCGGCGCGCGGCTAGATCACGAGCGAGAGCAGGACGGGGGCCGCGCCCCGGTTCAGGGTGTCCGCGGCGTCGCGCAGCCGGTGGGCCTGCTCGACGGGCAGGGAGAGGGCGAGGCAGCCGGCCGTGGAGCCCGCCGTGACGGGGACGGCGGCGCAGACGGTGCCGACCGCGTACTCCTGGAGGTCGAGGACGGGGACCGTGGCGGGCTGGGTGGCGAGGCGGTTGAGCAGGACCCGTTCGTTCGTGATCGTCCGGGAGGTGAGGCGGGCCATCCTGTGGCGGGCGAGGTGGTCGCGGCGGCCGTCCACGTCGAGCTGGGTGAGCAGGCTCTTGCCGATGGCGCTGGCGTGGGCGGAGGAGCGGAAGTCCACCCATTCGTTGACCGCGGGGGTGCGCGGGCCCGCCGCGAAGTCGGTGACGGCGATCTCGCCGTCCACGTAGCGGCTCAGGTAGACCGCGGCGCCGATGGAGTCGCGCAGGCCGTCCAGGATGCTCTGGAGCTTCGCACGGAGCGCCTGCTCGCGGTGGCCGGACGAGCCGAGGCGGTCGAGGGTCTCCCCGGTCACATAGGCGCCGGCCGGGCTGTCGGTGAGCTGCCTCACGTATCCCTCGCGGCGCAGCATGCGGAGCAGGGGCGCGAGGCGGCCGGCGGGCAGCCGGGTCTCGCGGGCGAGCTCGACGGTGGTCACGCCGGTGCCGTGCCGGGCGACGATTTCGAGCACGCGCAGGGCGCTCTGGACGGAGTCGTGCTCCGCGGTCGCCTGGTGCTTCAACGCCACGGCTTCCCCCAGCGTGGAACGGATCCGGACAGTCGAGCTGCTCCCACGATAGTCGTCGGGGTGCCCGCGAGGAGCGCCCGTTGCCGAGATTCGTGGCGCGCTCCGGCTCCGTCAGCAGGAACGCGCCACGTCGGCATATGCCAAGGTCATGTCCCGGTTCCGGGACGGCGGCCGGCGCCTCTCGGGGCCGGCCTTCCGCTCACAGCACCGCGCCGAGGAACTCGCGGGTGCGCTCGTGCTCGGGATCGGTGAAGATCTTCTCCGGCGTTCCCGACTCGATGACGTGGCCCGAGTCGAACATCAGCACCTGGTCCGAGATGTCCCGGGCGAAGTTCATCTCGTGGGTCACGCAGAGCATGGTGATGTCCGTGGTGTGCGCGATGTCGCGGAGCACGTCGAGGACGCCCGCCACCAGCTCCGGGTCGAGCGCGGACGTCACCTCGTCGAGGAGCAGCACCTGCGGGCGCATCGCCAGGGCGCGCGCGATGGCCACCCGCTGCTGCTGGCCGCCGGAGAGCTGCGTCGGGTAGGCGTCGCAGCGGTCGCCGAGGCCGACCAGGTCGAGCAGCTCGCGGGCGCGCTGCTCGGCCTCGTCCTTGGAGAGCCCGAGGACGGTGACCGGCGCCTCCATGAGGTTGCGCAGGACCTTCATGTTCGGGAAGAGGTTGAACTGCTGGAAGACCATCCCGATGTTCTTGCGGACCTCGCGCACGTGCTTCTCGCCCGCGGGGACGAGCTTGCCGTTCCGCTCCTCGTGGGTGAGGTACTGGCCGCCCACCTTGATCGTGCCCTCGTCCGGTCTCACCAGCGTCATGAGCAGCCGCAGGATCGTGGTCTTGCCGGACCCCGAGGGGCCGATCAGCGTCACGTGCTTGCCGGACGCGACGGAGAAGTCGAGCTGGTCGAGGACGGTGTTCGAGCCGTACCGCTTGACCACCTTGTCGAAGCGGATCAGCTCGCTGCCGTCGACGGCGGGGTTGGGGATTTCCTGGGAAGTGCTGTTGTCAGCGGACAAGACGACGCTCCAAGGCTCGCAGAAGAAGAGAGGCCGGGTAGGCGATGACGATGAAGGCGACGCCGACGACGCTGATCGCCTCGTAGGTGAAGGTCGCCTGGCTGTAGCCCTGGGCCTGGCCCAGCATGTCGAGCGCGCCGATGGCGGCCATCTGCGGCGACTCCTTCAGCATGACGATCACGTAGTTGCCGAGCGCGGGGATCACCCGGCGCACGGCCTGCGGCAGGATCACCGACGTCCAGGTCCGGCGCTTGGAGAGGCTGAGCGCGGTCGCCGCCTCCCACTGGCCGGCCGGCACGCCCTCGATGCCCGCCCGGTAGACCTCCGACGTGTACGTCGAGTAGTGCAGTCCGAGACCGACGATGCCCGTGGTGAGCGGGGACATCGAGGGGCCCCACTCCGGCACCACGTAGAACAGGAAGAACAACTGCACCAGGAGCGGGGTGTTCCTGATGAACTCGGTCACCACCGTGACCGGCCACCGGACCCACTTCTTCTCCGAGCGCTGGGCGATCGCCCAGACCAGACCGAGCGAGAAGGCGATCAGGGTGCCGAAGAACAGCGCCTTGAGCGTGAGCTCCACGCCGTCCCAGAAGAGCGGCATGAAGTCGTCGACGTGCGACCAGTCCCAGTTCACTTGGCGACCCCCGTCCCGGTCACGGCGTCGATCGACGACCGGGACCGCATCCCGCCGAACAGGCTCGTCCTCTCCGGCGTCTGCCCGACGCGCTTCTTGGCGTGCCGCTCCAGGAGCCGCATGCCGCGGGTGAGGAGGAACGCGAGCACGAAGTACAGGCCGAGC
Source organism: Streptomyces sp. NPDC050703 (assembly GCF_040654435.1). NCBI lineage: Bacteria > Bacillati > Actinomycetota > Actinomycetes > Kitasatosporales > Streptomycetaceae > Streptomyces > Streptomyces sp. NPDC050703. The sequence goes on along the minus strand of NZ_JBFAHX010000008.1, from coordinate 182,628 downwards.
AGCAGGGTGTAGATCGGCGCGCTCTCGTTCGTCACGAGCCGCAGCAGGTCGCCCGCGAAGGTCATGTCGGCCACCGCGATGAGCGACACCAGGGACGTGCCCTTGAGCAGCTCGATGAGCAGGTTGTTGAACGGCGGGAGCATCTCCGGCCAGGCCTGCGGCAGCTCGATGCGGCGCAGCCGCTGCAGCGGCGTGAAGTTCAGGGCGATGCCCGCCTCGCGCTGGGCCTGCGGCACCGCGGCGAGCGCGCCGCGGACGATCTCCGACGCGTACGCCCCGTAGGTGATGCCGAGGGCGAGCACGCCCGCGAACATCGGCTGGAAGCTGATGTTGAAGACCGGCGGCACGGTGAACGCGATCCAGAACATGAAGACCAGCGACGACGTGCTGCGGAAGATCTCGAAGTAGGCCCCGGCGAGGAACCGCACGATCCAGAGGCGGGACGTGCGCAGCACGCCGATCGGGAAGGCGATCACGAAGGCGAGGGCCGCGCTGAGGAAGGTCACCTGAATGGTGATCCAGATCCCGGGAAGGAACCAGTTCTGGAAGAACTCCGACGACATCATGAGGAGGCGCCCTTCGCAGGCGGACACAGCTTGGCGAGGGTCAGATCCGTCATCTCGTCCTCGGTGAAGCCGAACGGCTTGACGATGCGCAGGAGTTCACCGCTCTTCTTGAGCTTGTGCAGCTCCTTGTTGAAGGCGTCGCGCAGGTTCTTCTCGGAGAGCCGGAAGGCGAAGCCGCCCGCGCCGTAGGCGGGCTTGCCGTCGACCTCCGGCTGGAAGGGCTCCGTCGCCTCGGCGCGCGCGCTGCCCTTGACCACGGTGCGCACGGTGACGTTGGTGCCGGCGAAGGCGTCCACCCTGCCCTGCGCCACGGCGTCGAGCCCGGCCACCTGGTCGGGCAGGACGAGCACGTCCTTCACCCCGGCCGCCTTGGCGTAGTCGATCTCCGCGTAGGCGGTGCCGCTCGCCAGTTTCAGGCCCTTCTCCGCGATGTCCTCGTACGTCTTGATGCCGTGCGGGTTCCCCTTCTCGACGATGAAGGAGTCGAGCATCAGGTAGTCGGGGTCGGAGAAGAGGACCTGCTCGCAGCGCGTCGGGTTGATGTACATGCCCGCCGAGACCACGTCGAACTGCCGTGCTTGTGTGAGGCCGGGGATGAGGGCGCCGAACTTGGTGGGCACCGCCTTGACCTCGGGTACGCCGAGGCGCGGGAAGATGACCTTGGCGATCTCCGGCGCCTCACCGGTGACCTCGCCGTTCTCGTCGATGTAGCCGAACGGGACCTCGCCCGCGACCCCGATCCTGACCGTGCCGCTGTCACGCAGCCGGTCCAGCAGATCGCCCCCCTCAACCTTCCCTTCCTCTGGCACCCGGCTGCACGCCGAGACGCCGAACGCGGCCAGCGCCGCCCCTCCCGCTCCGCTGAGCAGGGCGCGGCGGCGGACCGCTCTGCCTATTGATCCCTCATTGTTCCCACGTGGTGGAGCCATGGGCGCGCGGCTACCCGACCCGACGCGGAATATGCCGCTCAATTTCGGCCCATGATGCAATCGTTGTGGTCTTGACTCCGGAGAGGAGCATGGGACACATGGCAGAGCGATTCATCGAAGTCTCCCTCGCCAAGCGGGGAGTCCAGTGCACGGCGAAGCTGCTCGACGACCGGGCCCCCATGGCCTGCGCGGCGGTGTGGGAAGCACTTCCGCTCGGCTCGGACGTCTACCACGCGAAATACGCGCGCAATGAGATCTACGCCCTTTTCCCGGCATTCGCGGACCGTGAGCCGCCCCTCGAAAACCCCACAGTCACCCCCATCCCAGGAGATCTCTGTTATTTCTCCTTTTCGGGTACGGAATTGGGGACCCAGGCGTACGGCTACGAACAGGCGGCCGACGTCCGGGCCGGCACCACCGTCGTCGACCTCGCCCTCTTCTACGAACGGAACAACCTGCTCCTGAACGGCGACGTCGGCTGGGTCCCCGGCATCGTCTGGGGCCAGGTCGTCGAGGGCCTCGACCGCATGGCGGAGGCCTGCAACGACCTGTGGCGGGTGGGGGCGCGGGGGGAGACGCTGACCTTCCGGCGCGTCTAGCGAGGACTCTGGGCCGGCGGCGCGATCCCCCCGGTCCCTGCCGCGTACAGGGCCTGCGCGGCGCGGAGCACCAGGGCATCGGCATGCCGCGCGGCCACGATCTGCACCCCCACGGGCAGCCCCTCCTCGTCCGTCCCGCACGGGACCGTGCACGCGGGCTGCTGCGTGAGGTTGAAGGGGTACGTGAACGGCGTCCACCCCGTCCAGCGGCGGAACCCCGACCCGCGGGGCACCTCCACCCCCGCGGCGAACGCCGTGATCGGCAGCGTCGGCGTGACCAGCAGGTCGTACGCCGCGTGGAAGAGACCCATGCGCCGCCCGAGGTCCATGCGGACGTCGACCGCGGCGAGATAGTCGAGGGCGCTGTACCGCGCGCCCCGCCCGCAGACCTCCCGCAGCCCCGGGTCGAGCCGCGCGCGCCGCGCCGGGCTCATGTGCTGCGCGACCCGGGCCGCGCCGCTGAACCACAGGGTCTCGAAGGCGGCCACCGGCTCCGAGAAGTCGGGGTCCGTCTCCTCCACGTACGCCCCCCGCGCCGCGAGGGTCTCCACCGCGCGCCGCACGGCCGCCGCCACCGCGGGCCGCACGGCGACCTGACCGCCGAGCGAGGGGGAGTAGGCGACGCGCAGGCCGCGTACGCCCGCGTCGAGGTCCGCGCGGAAGCTCCCCCGCGCCGGACCGAGCTGCGACCAGTCGCGGGCGTCGGGTGCCGCGATGACGTCCATCATCAGCGCCGCGTCCGCCGCGTCCCTGGTCATCGGGCCCACGTGGGCGAGCGTGCCGAACGGGCTCGCCGGGTACAGCGGCACCCGGCCGTACGTCGGCTTCAGCGCGAAGATCCCGCAGAACGCCGCCGGGATGCGCACCGAGCCGCCGCCGTCCGTGCCGAGCGACAGCGGGCCCGCGCCGGCCGCCACCGCCGCCGCGCTGCCCCCGCTGGAGCCGCCGGAGGTGCGGGAGGTGTCGTACGGATTGCGGGTGACGCCGCTCAGCGGGCTGTCGGTGACGCCCTTCCAGCCGAACTCGGGGGTCGTCGTGCGGCCCACGAACACCGCGCCGTGCTCCCGCAGCCGCGCCACCGAGGGGGCGTCCTCGTCCCAGGCCCCGTCCGCGCTGACGGTCTTCGAGCCGCGCAGGGTCGGGCCGCCGCGCATCAGCAGGAGGTCCTTCACCGACACGGGAACGCCGTCCACCAGGCCCAGGGGCTCCCCGCGCCGCCACCGTGCCGCGCTCAGACCCGCCTGTTCGACGGCCCGCTCCGCCTCGATCCGGACGAAGGCGTTCAGGGACGGCTGTGTCTCCTCGGCCCGCCGCAGCACGGCACGGACCGCGTCGACCGGGCTGAATTCACCCTTTCGGTAGCCGTCCACGAGTTGTACGGCGGTGAGCTCCGTGAGCTGGGTCATGCGCGCTCCTCAGCGATGAGTCGGCGGTGCCGGGCGGCCGGGGCGTCGCGTTCAGTGCCCCGGGACGTACCCGCGTTCCTTGTCGACCACGTTCCGCAGCGGCCTTCCCGCCGCCCAGTCCTCGTACAGCTCCATGAACTGGGCTCCCAGTTCATCGCGCCAGCCGAACGTGTCACCGCTCATGTGCGGGGAGACGATCAGCCCCGGAGCGGTCCACAGGGGGCTGTCGGCGGGCAGCGGCTCGTGCGTGAAGACGTCCAGGGCCGCGCCCGCGATCCACCGCTTCGACAGGGCGGCCACCAGGTCGTCCTCGACGACGAGGGGGCCGCGCCCGATGTTCACGAAGCGGGCCGACGGCCGCATGACGCCGAAGCGCCGCGCGTCGAACATGCCGCGCGTCTCCTCGGTGAGCGGTGCCGCGCAGACCACCCAGTCGGCGCGGGTGAGCAGCCGGTCGAGCTCGGCGGTCCCGTGCACGCCGGGGCGCGCGGCGCGGCCCACCAGCGCGGTGGTGATGCCGAGCGCCTTCAGCGTCCCGGCGATGGCCCGGCCGATGGGCCCCGAACCCACCACGCACGCGCGCGTGCCCGCGACCCGGCCGCTCTCGCGGTGGCGCCAGGAGCGCTCCCGCTGGAGTTCGAGGGTGCGCGGCAGGTCCTTGGCCATGGCGAGGACGAGCGCGGCGACGTACTCCGCGATCGGCTGGTCGAAGACGCCGCGGGCGTTCGTCACCACGGTGTCCGACGCGGCGAGTTCAGGACACATGAGGTGGTCGACGCCGGCGCTCGCGGTGTGCACCCAGCGCGGCCTCGGGCCCTCGCCCGGCCAGGCGCGGCGCACCGCGTCCGAGGTGAAGTCCCACACCAACAGGGCGTCTGCGCAAGGGAGTTGAGATGCCAGCGTGGTGTCGTCCGCGTGCAGCACGCGGGCCCGTCCCGTGAGGCTGCCGAGGCGGGGCGGCGGGGTGGGAGGCGTGGCGTCCAGGACCAGGACAGTTGTCTGCGAACGGGACGGGAGTGACGGTTCGGACATCGGGGGGAAACCGTTTCGCAAAGGGGTGCCGCTTCCCTGGAGGGGCGCGGCCCAGCCGTCTGAGATGTGCGGATTGACCACGCTGGCACCCGAACCTACCTTCGTCAACAGAGGCGATGGCGCATCGGCACTCCGGGAAACGAGTGCTCTCCGTGCCCGCGCTCGTACCCTCCGTCCGCGCGGTCGGCCGCGCGGAGTTCCCCGTCCCGACGTCCCGGCGCGTCGCCGGCTCCCCGCTCCCCCCGGCCCTCGGCCGGTCCCTGACACCACGTAAGAACATGGGGCCTGCTCATGGACGTCTCTTTCCTCGGTGGCCCGCACCCACAGCGCGGTGTGGGCGTCGTAGCCCCTTTCGACTTCGTCCTCGACCGCGAACTCTGGCGCTGGGTTCCGGACGAGGTCTCCCTCCATCTGACCCGGACCCCGTACGTGCCGGTCGAGGTCAGCCTCGACCTGGCGCGCCTGGTGAGCGAGCACGAGACGCTCGCCGACGCGGTCCGCGCGCTGAGCGCCGCGGAACCCGAGGTACTCGCGTACGCCTGCACGTCGGGCAGCTTCGTCGGCGGCATCGCGGGTGAGCGCGCGATGTGCGAGGCCATGACCCGCGAGGGCGCGGTCGCCTCCGTGACCACGTCGGGCGCGCTCATCGAGGCGCTCGGCGAACTGGGCGCGCGGCGCGTCGCACTCGTCACGCCCTACACCTGGTCGGTGACCGAGGTCCTGGAGGAGTACCTGGCCGAGTCGGGCGTCTCGGTCACGGCCCGCGCCTACCTCGGTCTGACCCGGCACATCTGGAAGGTCTCCTACCGGGACGTCGCCGACATGGCGCGCCAGGCGGTGCGTGACAGCGCCGACGCCCTCTTCATCAGCTGCACGAACCTCCCGACGTACGACGTGATCCCGCAGCTTGAGGCGGAGCTGCGGATGCCGGTGATCTCGGCGAACCAGGTGACGATGTGGTCCGCCCTGCGCCGGCTGGGTACGCGTGCGGTAGGCCCCTACCAGGCGCTGATCGACCTGGGGGCGCGGCCGGACGCGAGGCCGCTCGCCCCGCCGCCGCGGGGCCTGCCCGAAGTTCCACCCGCAGAAGGAGGAGGCTGGACGTGACGGCACTCGGATTTCTCTACCCGGGGCACTCGGCCGAGGACGACTACCCCCGCATGGAGCAGATGCTCGGCAGCGACGTCCGGCTGCAGGTCGTCCACACGGACATCGGTGAGGACGCGCACCGCGTCGACGCGCTCCTGGAGATGGGCTCGGCCGCGCGGCTCGCCGCGGGCGTCGAGGAGCTGCGGCTCACCGGCGCGGAGGCGGTGGTCTGGGCGTGCACCAGCGGCAGCTTCGTCTTCGGCTGGGACGGCGCCCACGACCAGGTGCGGGACCTGGCCGTCGCGGCGGGCCTGCCGGCCTCGTCGACGTCGTTCGCCTTCGCCCACGCCGTACGGGAGCTGGGCGCGGCCCGCGTCGCGGTCGCGGCGACCTACCCGGAGGACGTCGCGGCGCACTTCTCGGCGTTCCTGAAGTCGGCGGGCACGGAGGTCGTCTCGGTGCGGGGCAGCGGCGTCGTCACCGCGGCGGAGGTCGGCACCTGGGGCCGCGACGAGGTCATCGCGCTGGCCCGCGCGGGCGACCACCCGGACGCCGGGGCCGTGCTCCTGCCGGACACCGCCCTGCACACGGCGGCCCACGTCCGCGACCTTGAGTCGGCCCTCGGCAAGCCGGTCCTGACCGCGAACCAGGTCACGGTCTGGGAGGCCCTGCGCCTCGCCGAGCGCCGGGTCAACGCCCCGGAGCTCGGCACCCTGTTCACCAAGGAGCCGCCGGTACAGGTCTGACCCGGGCCGCGCGGGCCTCCGCGGCGGTCACGGGCTGAGGATCAGCCTGACCACGGTCAGCGTGTGGACCGAGGCGGAGACGTAGTAGAGGACTATGGCGCCCCTGACCGTCGCCTCCCTGCGGTCGGGGTCGTCCCGTACGGGGGTCGAGCCGTAGCCGTACGGGTCGCGGCCCAGGGTCCGCACGAGCGCGGCGCGGAAGGCCTCGGCGTCGCCCATCTTGGCGAGGGTGTCGTCGGCGGGCGGCGCGTAGGTGACGCGGTGGACGCGGCGGTGGCGAGGGCTCAACGGGACCCCCGCCCCTCCGGGCCGTCGGCGCCCCGCCCCTCCGGGCCGTCGGTGCCCCGCCCCTCCGGGCCGTCGGTGCCCCGTCGCTCCGCCTCGTCGGAGGCCAGCCTGGCGAGGCGTTCCTCGGCGTCCGGGTCGGGCACCGCCTCCAGCATCCAGTGCCGCATCACGGCGTGGATCTCGTCGACCCCCGCGGCGTTGATGGCCCGGTCGAACTCCGCGCGCCGCTCGTGGGGCAGGGCGGCGCGGATGTCAGGGATGGTGTTGGGCACCTCGACCTCGACTCCGTCGACCAGGGTTTTCAGCGGATCAGCCATGGCGGTCACGGTAGCGGGCGGAAGGCGGAGCGGCGGGGGGAATAAACGGAGTGAGCCTCCTGTTGGCCCGTCCGTACCCACGTAAGAACGCGAGAGCACGTACGCAGTGCAGGAGGCCCCAGTGACAGTGGACCCGACCGACGAAGGCATCCGCGGCGAGCGGCACGGCACCGCGCCCGTCCCCCTGTCCGTCCTGGACCTCGTCACCGTCGGCGCCGGCCGCACGGCCACCGACGCGCTGCGCACCAGCGTCGAGATCGCCAAGCTGACCGAGGCCCGCGGCTACCACCGCTACTGGGTCGCCGAGCACCACTCCATGCCCGGCGTCGCCTCCTCGTCCCCCGCGGTGATCCTGGCCCACCTCGCCGCCCACACCGGCCGCATCCGCCTCGGCTCCGGCGGCGTCATGCTGCCCAACCACGCCCCGCTGGTCATCGCCGAGCAGTTCGGCACCCTGGAGGCCATGGCCCCGGGCCGCGTCGACCTCGGCCTCGGCCGCGCTCCCGGCACCGACGGCGCCACGGCCGCCGCCCTGCGCCGCTCGGAACGGCTGAACGAAGGCGCCGACGAGTTCCCGCAGCAGCTCGCCGAGCTGACCCGCTTCCTCGACGACGACTTCCCCGACGGCCACCCCTACCGCCGCATCCACGCCGTGCCGGGCCCCGTCCAGGCGACCTCGCCCGGCGGCGTCCAGTCCCCGCACCGGCCGCCGCTGTGGCTGCTCGGCTCCTCCGGGTTCAGCGCGCGCCTCGCCGGCGTCCTCGGCCTGCCGTTCGCCTTCGCGCACCACTTCTCCGCGCAGAACACGATCCCGGCGCTCGACCTCTACCGCGAGTCGTTCAAGCCCTCCGCGGTCCTGGACGCCCCGTACGCTCTCATCGGCGTCTCCGCGCTCGCGACCGACGACGAGAACGAGGCCCGCCGCCAGGTTCTCGCCGCCGCCCTCAACATGGTCCGCCTGCGCACGGGCCGCCCCGGCCTCGTCCCCACCCCCGAGGAGGCGGAGGCGTACGCGTTCAGCGAGATGGAGCGCGACTTCGTCGAGAGCTGGAACGCCAACGTCATCCACGGCACCGCCGACCAGGTCCGCACCGGCCTCGACGACCTCGCCAAGCGCACCGGCGCCGACGAGCTGATGATCACGGGCAACGCCCACAGCGGCGACGTCCGCCTGCGCTCGTACGACCTGATCGCCGACGCCTACGGCCTGCCCACGGCGTGACCCGGGACTCTCAGGCGCCGGTGTTCACCTCGCCGAGCAGTACGGAGATACGATCCGCCGCCACCGGCCGGGAGTAGAGCCAGCCCTGGCCGGTGTCGCAGCCGATGCGCCGCAGCCGCGTGGCCTGGGCCGCGGTCTCCACGCACTCGGCGGTCACCGTCAGACCGAGGCGGTGGGCCAGCTGCACCATCGCCTCGACGATGACCGCGTCGGCGGGGTTGCCCTGCGTCTCCCCCTCCTCGTACTGGAAGCCCCGTACGAAGGAGCCGTCCAGTTTGAGGGCGGAGACCGGCAGCCTGCTCAGGTACGCCAGGTTCGAGTAGCCCGTGCCGAAGTCGTCGATGGCGATGCGCACGCCCATCTCGCTGAGCGCCCTCAAAGCCTGGAGCGGGCGGCCCGTCGAGCCCATGACGGCGGACTCGGTGAGCTCCAGTTGCAGCAGCCGCGGCGGCAGCCCGGTCTCGGCGAGGATGCCGGCGACGTCCGCGACGAGGTCGGAGTCCCACACCTGCCGCACCGCCACGTTGACGCTGACGAAGACCGGCTCGCGCTCCGGATGGGCGAGCTGCCAGCGGCGCGCCTGACGGCAGGCCGTGCGCAGCACCCAGCAGCCGAGCTGCACGATCGACCCGTCCTCCTCGGCCAGACCGATGAACCGATTCGGCGTCAGAAGACCGAACTGCGGGTGCTGCCAGCGCACCAGCGCCTCGACCCCGCGCACGTCCTCGTCGTCGAAGCCCACCAGCGGCTGGTAGTCGAGGACGAACTCGCCCCGGTCGATGGCGGGCCTGAGCGAGCTGGAGAGCGTCTGGCGGGTCATGCGGTGGGCGTTGCGCTCGGGGTCGAAGAGCGTCCAGCGGTCCTTGCCGTCCGTCTTCGCCCAGTACAGCGTGGTGTCGGCGGCCTGCATGAGACCCGTCGCGGTGGTGCCGGCCGCGCGCCGCTCCACCACGCCGACGGACGCCGAGACGGAGAGCCGCTGCCCCGACAGGTCGAACGGCTCCCGCAGCGCCCGCAGTGTCGCCTCGGCGAGGTCGGCGAGTTCCTCGGTGCCGGTCGACTCCTCCACGAGCAGCGCGAACTCGTCGCCGCCGAGCCGCGCCACCAGCGGCGGCGTGGGCCTGCCGCGGCAGGCCAGGTCGGCGCAGCGCGTGAGCCGCTCCGCGACGGCGGCGAGCAGCCGGTCCCCGATGCGGTGGCCGAGGGTGTCGTTGACCGCCTTGAACCCGTCGAGGTCCAGGTAGCACAGGCCCACCCGGCCGGTGCTCGCGTCGTCGTACGCCCCGGCTTCGAGCGCGGCGGCGAGGCGCTCGAAGAACAGGTTGCGGTTGGGCAGCCGGGTCACCGGGTCGTGCATCTGCACATGGCGCAGCCTGGCCTGGAGCTCGCGGCGCGCGCTGATGTCGGCGGCGGCGAGCAGCACGGTCCCGCCGCCGCTCCGGTCGGCGGACTCCGGCATCGGCGAGACCGTGATCCGCGCCCAGAGGGAGTGCCCGTCGGGGTGCTTCAGGCGCCGTGTGCAGCGCAGCTCGGCCTGCCGGCCGCGCAGCACCTCGCGGTACGTGTGCCAGGTGCGGGCGTCGGACGCCAGGTCGACCAGGTCGGCGGCGACGCGCCCGGCCAGCTCGTCGGGGGGCGCGCCGAGGAGGGCGGCGAAGGCGTCGTTGGCGTCGACCACGAGTCCCTCGCCGTCGACCACGGCGAGGGGGAGAGGGGCGTGCGCGAAGGCGCCGCGGTAGTCGGCGCGCTCCGGTCCGCCACGTTCCGTCACGGTGTGAGCGTGGCCGCCGGACGGTGTGGCGGTCATGGGGGCGGGCCCTTCGGACGTTCCGTTCACCGCTTGCTCCCGCAGTGCAGTCGTTCTCGAACAGGTCTCGTCGGGCGTCGTTCAGCCGGCGGGGCCCATGTGGGGGACGGGCCCGCGCAGGAAAGTGTGCCGATCATAGAGGCCGACCGGAGACGCCAGCCAGCCGTTCCGCCACCCCGAGCGCGTTCCGTTCTCCGTGACAGATCGTTTCTGCTCGGCCGTGGCCCGGTTTCTCCGCAGGCCGATCACTTGTGACGTTCCGTGAGCGCTCGGGGTGTCGCCCTCTGTCCGGTCCTCACCCGGAAGGGCCAGGCAAACAGGGCGTAAAGCATAAGAACGCCACAAGGTGGGTGGGGTGTCCCGCATTCCGCACCCGGAGGTCGACGTGCCGCGTCAGCTCCCCTCTTGGGGACTCACTCGTGGAGGGGGAAATCCCCGGTTGCGCAGCACCGCCGCGATCCTCACCTCGCTGACCGCCCTGGCCGCCACCTCGCTGGTCGCGGGGCCCGCGATCGCCGAACCCGTCGCGGGCCCCTGCGCCCTGCGCCGCACCGCCGCGCACCACTCGGAAGGGCTCGACACCTGGAACAGCGGCTACCCGCGCCCGGTCAGGACCCTGGACGCGGTCATGGTCTTCCTCTCCTTCCCCGACTCGCCGCCGCTGACGGCGCCGCGTGAGCTGGCCGCCGACCACTTCCCCGCCACCAGCCGGTTCTTCGAGCGGGCCTCGTACGGCAAGTTCAGGCTGCGCCCGCATCCGGGGCGCGAGTGGGTGGAGATGCCGCGGACCTCCACGGAGTACGCCATACAGCGTGACTGGAACGCCCAGCGCAGGGCCGCCTATCTGCGCGACGCGCTGGCCGCCGCCGATCCGCACGTGGACTTCTCCCGCTACGACGTCGTCTACTTCGTCGCCGACCCGGACGCGCCCGGCGTCGACTCCGACGCCACCAAGGTCGTCAACTTCGACCGGCCGATGCGGGCCGACGGCGCCGACATCCGGCGCATCGTCACCGTCTTCGAGCGCCACCCGCCGGACCGCAACGTCCTGGCCCACGAGACCGGGCACGTCTTCGACCTGCCCGACCTCTACCACCGCCCCACCGACGGCAAGGGCGACTGGGACACCCATGTGGGGGACTGGGACGTCATGGGCAGCCAGTTCGGCCTGGCGCCGGACCTCTTCGGCTGGCACAAGTGGAAACTGGGCTGGCTCGAACCCGGCCAGGTGCACTGCGTCACCTCGGGCGCCGAGCGGCTGACCCTGGAGCCCCTGTCGGCCGACCCGGTGCGCGGCGCCGTCGGCGGCACTCGGCTCGCGGTGATCCGCACCGGGCGGGACTCGGCCCTGGCCCTGGAGGCCCGCAGCCGGACCGGCAACGACCACGCGACGTGCACGGAGGGCGTGCTCGTCTACGAGGTGCGGAACGAGACGGCCTCCGGCAGCGGCCCCGTCCGGGTCGTCGACGCCCACCCGGACACGAAGTCCTGCTGGGGCGATTCGGTCCACCCCCAGCTGGCGGACGCCCCGGTCCGGACGGGGGAGAGCTTCTCCGTCCCCGGGGAGGACGTGCGCGTGGAGGTGGAGGCGAGGACGGCCTCGGGGGCCTGGACGGTGCAGGTGTCGACGGGGGAGTGACGCGGGGCGAGGGCCGCCGAGGGGGGGCTTGCCCGCGCGGTCGCGGAATGCGAGAAGCCCCCCGCTTCCGCGAGGGGCTTCCCACTGTCTGTGCGCCGCCAGGGACTCGAACCCCGGACCCGCTGATTAAGAGTCAGCTGCTCTAACCAACTGAGCTAGCGGCGCCTGCTGACGTCGTAGACCTTAGCATCCTGATCGCCGCCGGGAAAAATCGCTGTGCGCGCCGCGGGGGGCCCGGCCCCGCGGGCCGCCCGCACGCAGGCCCAGAGCAGCACCTCGGGACCCGGCAGCCAGGGGTGACGGGTGCCGGGCGCCACCAGCCAGCGCGTTTCGGGGCGGAGGCCCGTGGCGTCGGCGGGGGCCGTGAGCGGCGGCACGGTGATCGCGTCGCCGGCGCCGTGGCAGAGCACGGAAGGGACGCGGGCGCCCCACTCCTCCCAGCCGAGCAGCGAGGGCAGGCGCTGGGCGGTGCGGGGGGCGGCGAACAGGAGCGTGCGGCCGCGGTGCACGGCCACCGGGCCCGAGCCCGGACCCTCGTCCCACAGGTGGTCCAGCATGCGCCGGCCGAAGACGGCGGGGACGCTGACGACGTCGAAGGCGGAGCCGCAGGGCAGGACGGCGGGGGCGCAGGGCCTGGCCCGCCAGTGGGCGAGCGCGCTGCGCGGATACACCTCGGCGGAGGCCAGCCACGCGGCACCCTCCGCGGTGACGTCACAGGCCGTGTCGTGGACGGGACCGGGACCGAGGCCGAGCGGGGAGGGGGCGGCATGCGGGGGCGAGGGGGTGCGGGCGCTCATGCCAGGTACGTCTACTCCTGGTGAGCATCCCGTCGCCCAGGGTTGCCGGAACCGGGGACAACGGCGGAAGCGGTGCGGTACCTTGCCCTCGCGGCATATGCCGGACATATGTTCGCCACGAACGGTCTCCCGCCGGGCCGGGCGGCCCTCGAACAGGCCGGACGCTCCGGGCCGTCATTCATGCGCGCCGGGCGGTCTCCGGGCAGGCCGGGCGGCTCCGGGCGGTCTTCCGGCAGGCGGGCGGACACCAGGCGGTCCTCGGGGGGCCGGGCGGCTCCGGGCCGTCATTCAAGCGCGCCGGGCGCCACCGGGCGGTCTCCGGCAGGCCGGGCGGCTCTGGGCAGGCCGGGCGGCTCCGGGAGGCTCCGGGCGGGCCGGGCGGCTCCGGGAGGCTCCGGGCGGGCCGGGCGGCTCCGGGCTGCTTCGGGTAGGCCGGCGGTGGCTTCGGGTGGGGCGTGGCTAGGGGTGCTTCTCGGCGTCACCGCGCAGCAGGTCGCGGCCGAACTCCACCATCTTCTTGGCGTAGTCCTCCGTCCACTGCGCGCGCTCCGCGATCAGCGCGGTCGTCATCCGGTCGAAGCGGCGCGGGTCGGCGAGCTGGGCCGCCGCCATGGCCTGGAACTCCACGGAGCGGTCCGTCGCGGCGCGGAACGCGTGGGTCAGCTCCGTCGCGCGGTCGAGCAGCCGCCGGGGGTCCTCGATCGACTCCAGGTCGAAGAAGTGCTCGGTGTCGGCCACCGCCTCCGCGGGCTCGAAGAGCAGGGGCGCGGGACGCATGCGCTGTTCGGTCCGGGGCCGCTCGGGCTCCGCCATGGTGGGTCCTCCTCGTACGGTGCGCGCCGTCCGTGCGGCGTTCAGGCCATCTCCCATTGTCCCCCGCCGCACAAGTGGGCCACGGGACCCACCTCGCGGCGGCTCACCCCGCCCACCGCACCCGGTGCTCGGCCAGCCGTGCGAGCACCGCGTGGTTCGCCTCCCAGCCGTCGGGGAACTTCACGGTCACGCCGAGCTGGACCGGTTCCGTCGACGGGTGGTCGTCCAGGAGGGTGTCCACGCCCGCGCGGCAGACCACGATGCAGGCGTGGCGGTGCCGGGAGGCCAGGACGCACAGGCGCCCCGTCTCCAGGTGGAACGCCGTGGCGTCGGGGCGGCCGGAGAGCGGATGCAGGACGACCGTCACGTCGTACTCCCTGCCCTGCAGGCGGTTCGCCGTGTCGACCGTGACGTCCCTGACGCCGAGGTCCGCGAGGGCCGCCCGGACCGCCGCCGCCTGGTCGCGGTGGGCCGTGCCGACGGCGATGCGGCCGGCCGTGAGCGGGGCGGGCTCCGGCCCGCGCTCCGACGTGGCCGCCCCGCCCCGGTCGAGGAGCCGCCGCACCACCCGGGCCAGCGCGCCGACCGCCTCGGGGTCCGTGCGCGGAGTGTTCCGCGCGGGCAGTTCGAGCAGGCCCCAGCCCGCCTCTGCCGCCTCGTCGATCACCCGGTCCGCGGCCGAACCGTCCGAAGCCACCGCGAAGCGCAGCGCGCGGTCGCCGTGGTCCGTGCCGCTGCGGAAGGGCGTGTACGGATAGAACGCGCCCGAGACCAGCGGCGCCGCCGACGCGGGCAGCCGCCAGGAGACCGGGAGGCGGTGCTGCGGCAGCTGGGGGTTGTGGGCGAGCAGCGTCGTCACGGCCGAGGCCGAGGGGTCGTACGCCAGCCCGGCCCACTGCTCGGCGCCCACGATCGAGAACGGGTCGAGCTGCCCCGGGTCGCCCACGAACAGCGCCCGCTCGAAGAGCCCCGCCACGGCGAGCAGCGCGTCCGACCGCATCTGGTACGCCTCGTCGACGATCGCGTGCCCCCACGGCGCGTCGAGCCGGCCGGCCTCGACGTGCGCCCACTTCGCGGCCGTGGAGATGACGACGTCGAGCCCCGCGAGGTCACCGGCCTTGGTCGACTTGCGGACGTTCGGCAGGTCGTCGAGCGCCTTGTCGTACGGGTCGGGGTCACTGCTGTGCAGACGGCCGACCGGCAGCTCGGGGTCCTTCTCGGCGAGCCGCAGGACGAGGTCGTCCACCTGCGCGTTCGTCTGGGCGATCACCATCAGGGGGCGGCCGGCGGCGGCCAGTTCCCGGGCCGCGCGGACCACCAGCGTGGACTTGCCCGCGCCCGGCGGCGAGTCGACCACGACGCCCCGGTGCGTACCGTGCAGCGTGTCGTGGAGGATCGCCTCCGTGGCGCGCGCGGCCTCGGCGCCGGGGTCGAAGGCGCCGCCCGCGGGCGGGGCGAGCTGCATCACTGGGTGTTTTCCGCGTGGGTCACGGCACTCTCTCGGGGTGCGCTTTCCGCGTACGTCACAGGGTGTCCTCCGGCGTCACCGGATCGGGGCGCTCCGCGGCCTCGTCCGACGGCGGGCCGCCGTGGGTCCACGGGGTCTCCTCGGGGTCCGGCAGCTTGGGACCGCCGCGCTGCTCGTGCTCGAAGAGCGTCCAGCAGATCCGGTCGCCCTTCCCGGGCACCGAGCCGGGGTCGGGCTCCTTGCCGCGGCCCATCTTGTCGGTCAGGCGCAGCACGACGACGCCCTCGCCCTCGTACGCCACGAACTCGGCGGTCTGCGGCTTGCCGCCCAGCGCGCGGTACACCTTCGTGCGCTCGCCGAGGTGCGGGCGGTCGTCGGTGCGCACGGTGACCAGCGGGCGCGGCCGTGGGCTCTTGGCCTCGTTGTACGCCATGACGACCTCCGTCACCTCGCCCGCGAAGGCCTCGCCCGCGAGCCGGCGGCCCGCCATCACCAGGGGGTCGTCGAGCGCCTCCTGGGCTTCGAGGCGGGACTGCTCGCGCTCCCGCGCGGCCAGTTTGTTCGCCGCGGTGACCGCGTCGTCGACGCGCGGCTGCGGCGGCTCGCCCGCGACGACCCGGTCCCGGTGGCCCGTGAACGACCAGCGGTCGCGCGTCCACCGGTCGGCGTCGTGCGCCGCAACGGGCAGCGTGCACAGGGCGTCCAGGCCGCGCCAGACGGCGTCCCAGGTGGGGCGGGTCCTGCTGTCGATCAGGGCGTGGATCTCACGCTCCGCCGCCGTGAGCGCGGCGAGCCCGACGTCGGCCTCGACGCCGTCCTCGGCGGCGGCGAGGGCACCGCGGGCGCGGTCGAAGCGCTCCATGGCCGGGGCGAGCAGGGTGTTGTCGAACGCCGGGTCCGTGGCCGGGCCCGCCGGCGGGCACAGCAACTGGCCCGCCTCGTCCCGCGCCAGCTCCGCGCGGAAGGCGGCCTCGGCGCCCGATGTGCCCTCCGGGGCCTCGATCCAGGCGAGCAGGGCGCCCAGGTGCTGGTCCTCCAGGCTGGACTGGCCGGTGGCCCAGTGCCGGGAGAGCAGCTCGGTCATGGCGAGCAGCAGCGACGAGCCGGGGACGCGGGCCCGCTCCCCGAAGTGCGTCAGCCAGCGGCCGAGGAGGGGGACGCGGGGCGGCGCCGGATAGGGCGCCTCGGGGTCCTGCTCGGCGGTGCGGCGGAAACGCGTGGAGCGGCCGAGCAGCCGCACGAACTCGATGCCGGCCCGGCTGGGGACGATGAGCTGCGGGGCGTCCGCGCAGAGCTCGACCTCGACCTTGACGCGCTTGCCGGTCTCGGGGTCCGTCTCGCTGCGCTCGGCCGCCTCCACGTCGTCGGCGAACGAGTCGACGTACGGCAGGACGATCTCGGCGAGTTCCGACAGGAACGCGAAGCGCAGGTCGCGGTCGCGCGGCTGGGGCACGACGAGGAGCCGCGGCGAGGTCCGCTCCGTCCCCACGAGGGCGCCGAGCGGCGCGCCCGCCTCGCCGGCGGTGGTGAGCGGCACGAGGACGAGGGGCCGCTGGGACAGATGCCGGTGACGCACGGTGGCCCGCGGCTGCGCCCGCCCCGTGGAGACCGCTTCGAGCCGGGCGAGGCCGTCGATCAGTGACATGCCGCCGCCTCTCCCGCCAGGGCCTCGGCCCGCAGCTCCGCCGCCCTGCGCAGGGTCGCCACTACCGGGTCGGCCGGGTCGCCCGTGGTGCCGGAGGCCGCCGACAGGACGTCGTCGATGGAGGTCAGGCCGCCGAGCTCGCCCCGGATCGAGCGGCCGAGCGCCGTCACCTCGCCCTTCTCGCGGGCGCGCGCCCGGCAGTGGAAGGCCAGCTCGCAGGCGGACAGGCACTCGGGGGCGTACGTCGCGGGGACCGCCTCGACCGCCGCGGTCAGCTCGGCGGCGGGGCGGCGCACGTCGAACGTGGTGCCCTCGGGCAGCTCCGCCGCGATGTCCTCGACGCGGGTGAGGCGGGCGAGCTGGCGACGGGTCACCGAGAGCTGCTTGCGGACGTCGATCGCGGACGCCGTGGGCAGGTTGGAGAAGTCCTTGGGGCAGACGAGCAGGACGTGGTGGCGGACCTCCGGCGGCGGTTCGATCCGCGCGGCCACCTGTTCGAGGGCCAGTGCGTACACCGCGGACTGGCGGGCCGCGGCGCCCACCTTCGCCGCGTCCGCCGAGCCGTCGACCATCGGGAAGGACTTGATCTCCACGACCGTCCAGCCCCCGTCGGGGTGGACGACGACCGCGTCCGGCTCCAGGAAGGCGGGCGTCCCCGCCACGTCGATGGCCAGCATGGGGTGGTCGAGGAGGGTCCAGCCGCCGGACGCCGTGGCCTCCCGCAGGGCGAGCGCCGTGCGCGCGGCGCGGCCCTCGGGGCCCGCCGCGGCCAGGTCGGGGACGGTGCTCTCGCCGGGCACGGGCTCGGGCCCGCCGCCCAGGAACCGGTGCGTGAGCCGGAGCAGCTCCGCGCCGCCGTCGCCCTTGACCCGCGCCTCGAAGGCGTTGCCCCGCATGAACGCGAACTGGGACTGGCCGAAGCCGGAGGGCGCGCCGAGCGACCGGGCGAGCACCGTCTTGTCCACGCCCGCGCCGTCGAGCAGCGAGCGCCGGCTGCACCCGGGGTTGGCCGCCAGCGCGGCGAGCGCCCTGGCGTCCAGCGGGCGCGCGGGGACGTCGGGGCCTCGCAGCTCAGCGAGCCGCTGCCGGAGCGCCGTCCTCCGCCGTGGCGGGGCCGGCACTCGGCTCGGCACTGAGGTCGACGCTCTGCTTGCGCTGTCGGGGAAGTCGCTCACCCACCGAAGTCTGGCACCCGGCACCGACAATCGAGGACTCCGTGGCGGACGGGGTGCCCGAGGAGCGGATGAACCGCGTCCGCAGCCGGGCCGTCACGGGGTCGCTGAGCCGCCGCACGGGCCGTACGAGGAGCAGTCCGACGCCCATCACGGCGGCGCCCGCGACCGCGTCGAGGAAGTAGTGGTTGGCGGTGCCCATCACGACGATCGTGGTGATCAGCGGGTAGGCGACGCCGGCGACGCGCGCGAGCGGCGTGCGCCCGTGCCGCCACAGCATCACGCCGCACCACAGCGCCCACCCCACGTGCAGGCTGGGCATCGCCGCGTACTGGTTGGTCATGCCGCCGAGCCCGCGCGGGGCGCTCGCCTCGCCGCCCCACCAGCCGTAACCGCTGTACTGCGCCATGGTGTCGACGAAGCCGTGGCTCGCGTCCAGCAGCCGGGGCGGGCACGTCGGCAGGAGCGTGAAGCCGACCAGGCCGATCATCGTGGAGATCATCAGCCACGCGCGTGCGGCACGGTAGTGGACCGCGCGGCTGCGGAAGAGCCAGACGAGGACGGCGGGCGTCACCAGGTAGTGCAGGGAGGCGTACCAGAAGTCGGCGGGGACGCCGATCCACGGCTGCGAGGTGAAGAGACGGTTCAGCGGGCTCTCGGCGTTCAGCCGCAGGAACTGCTCGGCCCTCAGGATGCCGATGCCGTGGTCGACCGCCGCGGCGACGTCGCCCCTGACGACCAGCCGCCCCGCCGAGTACGCGGCGTACACCAGCACGATCAGCGGCAGCTCCGTCCACCAGCGCAACCGCTGTCCGGACGGGCCGCCCGTGCCTGGCGCCTCGCTCTTGGGCAGCATCCGGTCGGTCCCCCATCATCTCTGTTCACTCGGCGCTCGCCGCTCGGGTCACCCGCGTTGGGCGCCGCATCACCTTACGGGCTGCGCGGACGAGGCCGCGGCGTCCCCCGCTCGTCCAAGACGCAGAGATCGCCCGCCGGGTTGCCGACCCGGGCGAACGTCCTGACACGGGTGGGTGATGATGGAGAGAACGGGCGCCCACCTGTCCGTAGAAAGCTGCAGAAGTCCCTCGGAGCCCGCGCCCGAGGCCGCGTACGAGTTGGAGAGCCCCCATGGCACCGCGCATCCTGCTGGCCCGGCACGGACAGACGGAATGGTCGCTGTCCGGGAAGCACACCGGCAGGACGGACATCCCGCTCCTCGACGAGGGCCGGCGCGGCGCGAAGCTCCTGGGCGAGCGGCTGCACCGGGCACCCTACGACGGCCTGCCGGACGTCGAGGTGCGCACGAGCCCGCTCTCCCGGGCGCGGGAGACCTGCGAGATCGCCGGCTTCGGGGACCGCGCCGCCACCTGGGACGCGCTCATGGAGTTCGACTACGGCGCCTACGACGGCATGACCCCCGCCGACATCCAGGCCGTCCGCCCCGGCTGGTTCATCTGGCGCGACGGCGTCCCGAGGGGCGAGACGCTGGCCCAGGTCTCCGCGCGCGCGGACGAGGTGGTCGAGTGGGCCAGGAGCGCCGACCGCGACGTGCTGGTCTTCGCGCACGGCCACATCCTGCGGGTCATCGGCGCGCGCTGGCTCGGCGAGGACATCGCGTTCGCGTCCCGCGTCCGCCTCAACCCGACGTCCCTCTCGGTCCTCGGCTGGGCCTACGGAGAGCCCGCCATCGAATCGTGGAACGAGACGGGCCACCTGTCGTAGCGGCGGGCGCCTACACGGCCCGCGGCAGCGCCGCGTGCCGTTCCAGGAAGCCGCCGACCCCCGAGGCCCTGCGGTGCGGCAGCAGCACCCGCGCCGTCGTGGCGAGCATCGACTGCACGCGCGAGGACTGCACCTCGTCGAGGAACGACAGCACCCGCAGCCCCGCCGTCGCCGCCTCGTCGGGCCGCCCGGCGCGCGCCAGGTCGTCGGCCAGCTCGGCGGTGTACAGCGCGATGTTCCTGGTGAACTGCGGGGTCTCGGACGCCGCGGTGACGGCGGCGCGCCGCGCGTGCGTGGCGGCCCGCGCCCAGTCGCCGAGCGCCGACCAGCACTGCGCCTCCAGGCCGTTCAGCTCGGCCTCGCCGTAGAAGCTCATCCACTCCGGGTCGTCCGGTGAGGGGCCGCGGTCGAAGAGGGCGTGCGCGCGGGTCAGCGCGTGCTCGCAGCCCGCGCGGTCGCCGAGCCCGGCCCAGCCCCCGGCCTCGCGCAGCGCGAGGAGCGAGAGCAGCCGCGGGGAGCCGAGCCGCCGGGCGGCGCGGGTGGCCGCCTGGGCCGCCCTGACCGCCTCGCGGGGGCGCCCGGTGTCGCGGGCGAGGAAGGCGGTGTTGCAGAAGGCGTGGGCCTCCAGGGCGGCGTCGTCGGCGACGCGGGCGGTCGAGAGGGCCTCGGAGTAGTACGAACGGGCGTCGTCGAAGCGGCCCGAGTCGTGCGCGAGCCAGCCCACGGAGATGGCGAGTTCCCCCGCGCCCGCGTGCAGCCGGTCGGCGGTGGACTGCCGGGTGGTGCCCGCGTCGAGCAGGGCGTAGGCGGTCCGCAGGGGCGCGGCGGCCCTGCGGTACAGGCCGTCGGCGCCGTGCCGGTCGTCGAGCAGCCGGATGCGGCGCACGGCCTCCTCGACCGCGTGTGCCTCGGCGTCGCCCGCCCGGCGGCCGCGCCGGACGGCGGCCTCGGCCGAACCGTCGAGGGCGAGCCCGACGGAGCCGAGGGACGCGGCGGCCACGGCGGCCGTCGAGCCGGTCATGAATGCGCGACGTCGCACGTCGCTCCCCTCTGGAGTCTGGATCGCGTACGGACCGCGGGTGCTGGGGTCGGACCCGGACGGACGGGACTCGTACCAGTGGATCGGGGTGTGCGGGTGGTTCCTTGCGGGGGCCGGGGCGGGGGAGCCGGTGGGGACGGCCGGTGGCGGCGGTGCGTCGGGGCCGGGGCGCGAACTCCTGCCGCGCACCTGCGACCGGGGCGCGAACCCCAGGTCGGTCAGGGTCCGGCCGGGGAACATGTGCAGGAACACGCGCTCGTAGGCGTAGTTGGGGCAGCGGATCTCACCGGCCTCCACGCGTCCGATGTAGCGCGCGTCGCAGCACACGCGCTCGCCGATCTCGCGGGCGGCCCGGCGCACCGCCGCCGCGAACTCGCCGGGCGAGCGCTGTCCGCGCAGCCGCCGGAAGACGAGGTTCGGTCGCGGGGACCGAGTCGACGATGCCATCGGTGAGGTCGCCATGGCCGGACCCTCTCGTGCGGTCGTGCCGGACGGGCGCACCTGCTCGCGCACAGCGGTCACGCCCGCGCACGGGATCTCGCGGGGTGCCCCTGTTCCGGCGGAGCACGAACGTACCGGCTGTGCGGGCCCCGACACGCGGAGTTCGTCTACAAACCGGTCATCTCACCCACGATCTGCCATGAACTGCCATCCTTTGCGGCGGCGTGCCGCAGTGCCTGTTGACGCCGGCCGGCGTTGGACCATGTGGAGAGGGAGACCGCAACAGCTCCCGTACTCGCGAGGAGGGTCCCCTTGTTGGAGATCGGCATGGAGAACAGCGACTCCCGTACGGAGAGCGGCGCGGTACCGTCACTGACGACGGCCCGGCACCGGCCCACGCACGACGGCAGCGCTCCGCCGCCGGGCGGGACCGCGTGCGAGGACGAGTGCTGCGACCTGGTCACGGTCCCGGCGCGGCAGGGGCTCGAAGCGGTGGACATCCTGCGCCGCGGGGCGGGCGACACCATCGGCCCCGTCCTGCACGACGGCGGCTGCGACACCCTCGGATTCCTCGTGCCGCCCGGCACCGCCGACGGCTGGGACCTGCCGGGCAGCGCCTGCACGCAGACCTTCGGCCGCGGCACGGACCCGCGCGCGGAGCCCGACCCCGGACCCGCCGTCCCCGAGCCGCCGGTCGCGGGCACCGGCTGGCTGCTGCCGCCGGGCGAGGAGACCGACCCCGTCACGGACCCCGCCGTCCTGCGCGCCGCGCTCGGCCAGGCGGCCCGCACGATCGAGGCCGCCGACAACTGCCGCTGACGCCGGCCCCGGGCGGCCCGCAACCCCTCGCCGGGCCCGCGCGGTACCCGGCGCCGATAATGGTCCGATGGCAAGGAACAGGCGGTCACGGGAAGAGTCCGACGCGGTCGTCGAGCAGGTGGACGGCGGGCTCGCCCAGCTCCTGCCGGACCGGGACAGGCCCCGCGCGTGGACGCTGCTCGTGGACGGCGCCCCGCAGTCCCACGTGGACCTCGACGACCCCGCGTACCTCGACTTCGAGTACCAGCGCAGGCTCGGTCACGTCGCCGACCTCGTCGCGCCCGCGGGCAAGCCGATACAGGCCCTGCACCTGGGCGGCGGCGCCTTCACCCTCGCCCGCTACATAGCGGCGACCCGCCCCCGCTCCACCCAGCAGGTCGTCGAGCGCGACACCGCCCTCATCGCACTCGTCCGCCGCGAACTGCCGCTCGACCCGGGGGCCCGCATACGGGTGCGCGGCACCGACGCCCGCGAAGGACTCGCGAAGATCGCCGACGGCTGGGCGGACCTCGTCGTCGCCGACGTCTTCAGCGGCGCCCGCACCCCCGCGCACCTCACCAGCACGGAGTTCCTCACCGACGTACGCAGGGTGCTGCGCCCCGGCGGGTTCTACGCCGCCAACCTCGCCGACGGGCCGCCCCTCGCGCATCTGCGCGGCCAGCTCGCCACCGCCGCCGCTCTCTTCCCCGAACTCGCGCTCGTCGCCGACCCCACCGTGCTGCGCGGCAAGCGGTTCGGCAACGCCGTGCTGCTCGCCGGTGACCAGGCGCTGCCCGTGGCGGAGCTGACCCGGCGCAGCGCGAGCGATCCGCACCCGGCCCGGGTCGAACACGGCCGCGCGCTGCGGGACTTCAGCGGGGGAGCGGTCGCCGTGACGGACGCGCGCGCGGTCGCCTCACCCGCGCCACCGCCCTCGGTCTTCCGCTGAGCCCCGGCCGCCGTCGGGGCCGGACGATCTCCACACGGGGCGCCGAGCCGTGCCAGGTGCTCTCCCGCGTCCACGTCCGCACCGGCCGGCCCGCCGCCCCTTCCCCCTCGTCCTCCTCGTCCCCCTCGGGGCGGCTCAGTCGAGCACGAGTTCCGGCAGCGCGCCCGCGCGGGCGACCTCCGCGTACCACTGGGCGCTGGACTTCGGGATGCGGGCCTGCGTCTCG
Source organism: Streptomyces sp. NPDC050703 (assembly GCF_040654435.1). NCBI lineage: Bacteria > Bacillati > Actinomycetota > Actinomycetes > Kitasatosporales > Streptomycetaceae > Streptomyces > Streptomyces sp. NPDC050703. Next base: position 159,918 of record NZ_JBFAHX010000008.1, on the reverse strand, counting down.
TAGTCGACGTAGACCGCGCCGAAGCGCTTGCTGTACCCGTAGGACCACTCGAAGTTGTCCATGAGCGACCAGAGGTAGTAGCCGCGGACGTCGGCCCCGTCCGTGATGGCCTGCCGGATCGCGGCCAGGTGGCCGTGGAGGTACGCGATGCGCTCGGGGTCGTGGACGCGGCCCTCCGGGTCGGGCTTGTCGTCGTAGGCCGCGCCGTTCTCGGTGATGTAGAGCGGCAGTCCGGGCGCCTCGCGGGTGTACCGCATGATCAGCTCGTGCAGCCCGGTCGGGTCGATGCTCCAGCCCATCGCGGTGCGCTCGCCGGGCGTCTGGTGGAAGGCGACGTCCTCGGCGCCGGGCCACGGCGAGTGGTCGCTGGCGCCGTGCCCGTCGTTGCGGGCGGACCCCGCGCCGTCCTCGGCGGCCGACACCAGGGCCGGGGTGTAGTAGTTGAGGCCGAGCGCGTCCAGCGGCTGGTGGATGACCGCCAGGTCGCCGTCCTGTACGCAGGACCAGTCGGTGATCCGCGCCGTGTCCGCGAGGAGGTCGTCCGGGTAGGCGCCGTGCAGCATCGGCCCGTGGAAGACGCCGTTGGCGAGGTTGTCGATGCGCCGCCGCGCGTCGAGGTCCCCGGGCGCCTCGGAGACCGCCCTGACCACGGAGGAGTTGAGGCTCACCGCGACGCGGGCACGGGCCGGCAGGGCGGTGCGCAGGGCCTGTGTGCCGAGGCCGTGCGCCAGGTTGAGGTGGTGGGCGGCGTGCAGGGTGGCGGCCGGCTCGGTGCGGCCGGGGGCGTGGACGCCGGAGCCGTAGCCGAGGAAGGCGCTGCACCACGGTTCGTTGAGCGTGATCCAGGAGTCGACGCGGTCGCCGAGTGCCTCGCCGACGATCGACGCGTACTCCGCGAACCGGTACGCGGTCTCCCGCACCGGCCAGCCCCCGGCGTCCTCAAGCTCCTGCGGCAGGTCCCAGTGGTAGAGGGTCACGGCGGGCTCGATGCCCTTGGCGAGCAGCTCGTCGACCAGGCGCCGGTAGAAGTCGAGGCCGCGCTGCACGGCGGGGCCGCGCCCGGTGGGCTGCACGCGGGACCAGGAGACGGAGAAGCGGTAGGCGCCCAGGCCCAGACCGGCCATGAGCGCGACGTCGTCGCGGTAGCGGTGGTAGTGGTCGACGGCCACGTCACCGGTGTCGCCGCCGTCGGTGCGGCCGGGCGTGTGGCTGAAGGTGTCCCAGATGGACGGCGTACGGCCGTCCTCGCGCACGGCGCCCTCGATCTGGTACGCGGAGGTGGCGGAGCCCCAGAGGAAGCCCTGGGGGAAGGTAATGGGTTCAGGCATGGAAGCGCTCCCATGAAGCGTAGGAGGAAGAGAAAGAAGAAGAGAGAGCGGGAGGGAGAGGCCGGGGGAGGGGACGGGAGGGGGACGGGGAAGGGGAAGGTGTCCGGGAGCCCGGTGCGGGGCCCCCGGAGATTCAGCCCTTCACGGCACCCTGCATGATCCCGCTCACGATCTGCTTGCCGAACAGGACGAACGCGAGCAGCAGCGGCAGCGTGCCCAGCAGGGCGCCCGCCATGATGACCGCCCGGTCGGGGATGTACCCCGTGCCGAGGGAGTTGAGTGCCACCTGCACCGTCGGGTTCGACTGGTTGAGCGCGATGATCGGCCAGAGGAAGTCGTTCCAGGCCATGACGAACGTCAGGAGGCCCAGCACGGCCATCGCGGGCCGCGCCGCCGGGAACACCACGTGCCAGATGATCCGCAGGCTGCTCGCCCCGTCCATCCGGGCCGCCTCGATCAGCTCTCCGGGCAGCGCCTGCAGCAGGTACTGCCGCATGAAGAAGACGCCGAAGGCGCTCACGAACGTCGGCAGGATCACCGCCTGGAGCTGGTTGGTCCACTGCAGGTCCGCGACCCACAGGTACAGCGGTACGACGCTGAGCTGCGGCGGCACCATCATCGTGCCGATGGTCAGCAGGAGCAGCGCCCCGCTGAACCGGAACTTCAGCTTGGCGAAGGCGAAACCGGCGATCGTGGAGAACAGGACGGTGCCGACGGTGATGCTGCCCGCCACGATCGTGGTGTTCAGCATCGCGTCGCCCAGGCTCGCCTCGGTCCAGGCCCGCTCCAGGTTCTTGAAGAGGTTGCCGCCGAACCACAGGGGCGGCGGCGTCTGCGCGAGCCGCCCGCTGGTGCGCGAGGCCGCGATCGCCGTCCAGATCAGCGGGGCGAGCGAGACGGCAGTGAACAGCGCGAGGACGATGTACGTGAGCGGGCCCGCGTGCATCGTCCGGCCTGCCCTCTGGCCCAGCGGGCGCACCGTGCCCCCGGCCTTGGGGGCCGGGACGCGGTCGGTCGGCGGGGCCTCGGGGCGGTCGGCCTTCGGGTCCACCGTGCGGGCCTTCATCGGTCCTTCCTCAGTCGTCGGGCGATCAGCATGTTGACCGCGGCGATGATCAGCAGGATCGCGAGCATCAGCCAGGCGACCGCCGAGGCCCGCCCCAGGTGGCCGTTGATCCATCCCTGGTCGTACAGATAGAGCCCCAGCGTCTGGAACTGGTGGTCGGCGCCGCCCTTGGACCCGGCCGTGCCGCCGAAGAGCAGCGGCTCGCCGAAGAGCTGGGTGGCCCCGATGGTGGAGACGACCACGGTGAACAGGATCGTCGGCCGCAGCATCGGGATCGTCACGTGCCGGAACTGCTGCCAGCGCGAGGCGCCGTCCAGCGAGGCCGACTCGTACAGGTCGTGGGGCACGGCCTGCATCGCCGCCAGGTAGATCAGCGCGTTGTAGCCGGTCCACCGCCAGATGACGATCGACGACACGGCGAACTGCGAACCCCAGGACGACTCGCGCCAGTTGACGGGGTCGAAGCCCACCGAACCGATCAGCCAGTTGACCATGCCGCCGTCCCAGGCGAACAGCAGCGTGAAGACCAGCGAGGCGCTCGCCACCGACGTGGCGTACGGAGCGAGCATCGCGACCCGCCACAGCGTGGAACCGCGCAGCTTGTAGTTGAGCAGGTGCGCGATGCCGAGCGCGACGGCGAGCTGGGGGACGGTGGAGATGACACCGATGGTGAAGGTGTTGCCGAGCGCGTTCCAGAAGTAGTCGCTCAGCAGCAGGTTGGTGTAGTTCTCCAGGCCCAGCCAGGTGCTGTCGTCGAGGTTGGTCAGCTCCAGGCGGTGCAGCGAGGCCCAGCCCGTGTAGAGCAGCGGGAAGAGGCCGAAGGCGCCGAAGAAGAGGAAGAACGGCGCGACGAAGACGTAGGGCGACGCCTTGATGTCCCAGCGGTACAGGCGACTGCGCCAGGGGGACGGCGTGCGGGAGGACGTGCTCCCGGTCGCGGCCGGGGCCGCGCCCCCCTTCTCGGGGGACGCGGTCTCGGCGTACTCAGCGGTCTCGGACATGGGGGTCACTGTCCCAGAACATCCTTGATCTCCTTCTGGGCCGCCTCCCAGCCCTCCTCGGGAGACTTGCCCTGCTGCTCCACCTGGAGCACACCGATGTCCGTGATGGACTGGCCGATCTGGGCGTCCTTGACGCCGTAGACGGCCGAGGGGGTGTTCTTCGCGATGCCGGCGAAGATCTCGGTGATCGGGGCGTCGCTGAAGTACGCCTTGGTGGCGGCCGACGGCTTCAGCGAGTCGTACGCCGAAGGGGTCGAGGGGAAGCTGGCCTGCTTGGCGAAGACCTTCGCGAGCTGCTCGGGCTGGGTCAGCCAGACGGCGAGCTCGGTCGCCTCCTTCTTGTGCTTGCCCGCGCTCGGCACCCCGAGGAACGAGCCGCCCCAGTTGCCGTCCGTCGGGGCCTTGGCCATGTCCCACTGGCCCTTGCCCTCCGGTCCCGTCTTCTCCTGGATGTACCCGGCCATCCAGGCGGGGCAGGCCACCGTGGCGAACTTGGCGTTGGCGAAGCCCTGGTCCCACGTCGGGTCGAACTGCTTGAGCTTGGCGGACATGTCGCCCTCCGCGACCTTCATGGCCGCGTCCCAGGCGTCCTTGCGGCCCTGGCTGTCCTCGTAGATCTCCTTGCCGCTCTTGTCGTAGTACCGCTCTTTAGCGCCGGCGAAGACGGCGTTGTAGACGCTGGAGGCGGAGTCGACGAACTTGGTGTCCTTGGGCGCCTTCTTCATGTACTTCTCGCCGAGCGCGACGTACTTGTCCCAGTCGCCGGCCCACTCCTTCGCGAGTTCCTCGCGGTCGGTGGGGAGCCCGGCCTTCTTGAAGAGGTCCTTGCGGTAGCAGAGCGCGGTCGGGCCGATGTCGACGCCGAGGGCGACCGTCTTGCCGTCCTTGGTCGTGGCCTGCTTCCACTTCCAGTCGAGGTACGTCGACTTCTCGACGCCCTCGGCCTTGCCCAGGTCCTCGAACTTGGCGCCCTGCGTCGTGACGACCTCGGTGATGTTGCTGACCTCGATGGCCGCCACGTCGTTGACACCGGCGCCGGACTGGAGCTGGGTGAGCAGCTTCGGGTAATAGGCGTCGTTCCGCTCGATCACGTTCTCTTTGATCGTGATGTTCGGGTGCGACTTCTCGTACTCGTCGTAGAGCCCGGCCTGCTTCAGGCCCAGCACGCCGAACGTGCCCACGTTCAGCGTGATCTTGCCGTCGCTGCCCGCGGAACCGCCCTCGTCATCGCTGGAACAAGCGGCCAGCAGGCTCGTGGCCAGTGCGGTCACCGCCGCGTAGGCCACCAGCCGCCGGGACCGGCGGAAATTGCTGCGCATTACGTCCTCCTGTTGCCTGACGTGCCGACCCCCCGGCCAACTGCTCTGCTGGGCCCGTTGGTTCACGCTGCGGCTCGGGCGGGGAACGTGCGGGTTGTGTACGTGTCAGGTAGTGTGGGAGCGCTCCCACAGGTGATGAGTTGAAGACTCGTGGCTCCGGACATGGGTGTCAAGGGACCGGACACAGAGATCTGTGTTCGGTTATCGGGCCGTTACCGGGAGGCCCGCGGTTCCGGCGCGGCGGCCCGGCGCGGACGCGGCTGTTACATTCCTGGCCGGGGGAATGGTGACGGGAGGCGGACAATGGCAGCTCACCCAGCGCGCGGCCGCAGCGGCGGACGGCCCACCCTGGAAGAGGTCGCCGCACGGGCCGGCGTCGGCCGGGGCACGGTCTCCCGCGTGATCAACGGATCGCCGCGGGTCAGCGAGGCGACCAGGACCGCCGTGGAGGCCGCGGTGGCCGAGCTGGGCTACGTCCCGAACACCGCCGCCCGCGCCCTGGCAGCCAACCGCACGGACGCCATCGCCCTGGTCGTGCCCGAGCCCGAGACCCGCTTCTTCGCCGAGCCGTACTTCTCCGACGTCCTGCGCGGGGTCGGCGCCGAGCTCAGCGAGACCGAGATGCAGCTCCTGCTGATCTTCGCGGGCAGTGACCAGCGGCGCCAGCGCCTGGCCCAGTACCTGGCGGCCCACCGGGTCGACGGGGTGCTCCTGGTCTCCGTGCACGCCGACGACCCGCTCCCCGACCTGCTCTCCCAGCTGGAGATCCCCGCCGTGATCAGCGGCCGCAGGTCGGCCGACGAGCCGCTGCCCTCGGTCGACTCCGACAACTTCGCCGGCGCCTGCTCGGCCGTGGAGCACCTGCTCTCCCGCGGGCGCACCTCCATAGCCACGATCACCGGCCGCCTCGACGTGTACGGAGCCCAGCGTCGCCTCGACGGCTTCCGCGCCGCGATGCGGGACGCGGGCCGCCCGGTGGACGAGCGGATGATCGTGCCGGGTGACTTCACGGAGGAGGGCGGCCGGCGCGCGATGCGGGAGCTGCTCGAAGCGTGCCCCGGCGTCGACGCGGTCTTCGCGGGCTCCGACGTGATGGCGGCGGGCGCCCGCCAGGCGCTGCGGGAGGCGGGCCGCCGCATACCCGACGACGTGGCGCTCGTCGGCTTCGACGACTCGGCGATCGCCCGTCACATGGACCCGCCGCTGACCAGCGTGCGCCAGCCCATCGAGGAGATGGGCCGGGCCATGATCGACCTGCTGCTCGCCGAGATCGCGGACAGCCGCCCGTTCGCCGCCCGGCGCCTTGAGCGGCGCCAGCTCGTCCTCCCGACGCGGCTGGTGGAGCGGGCCTCTTCGTAAGAGCCCGTGTCATAACCCCTCCCGGTCTCCGCCGGGGGCGGTGGACCCTTCCGGGACGCCCGCGCGCCCGCGAAGGCCGCGCACACGCGGAAAGGGCCCCGGTTCTCTCGAACCGGGGCCCTTTCCTTCAGGGTGAGTGACGGGACTTGAACCCGCGGCCACCTGGACCACAACCAGGTGCTCTACCAACTGAGCTACACCCACCATGTCCGGTCTTCTGTCGCTCTTCCGACCGGCCGAGAAAAAGTGTACAGGGTCCGAAGGGGTGCTCGCGCACACGTTTCGCGGACCCCGTACACAGGGCTTGCGCGGAGGCTACTCCGCAGACAGGACGTGCTTCGCCGCGATCGCCTTCGCCGTGTCCGAGTCCGGTCCCGGCTGCGGGACGAAGACCGCCTCGCGGTAGTACCGGAGCTCGGCGATGGACTCGCGGATGTCGGCGAGCGCGCGGTGGTTGCCGTTCTTGTCCGGGCTGTTGAAGTACGCCCGGGGGTACCAGCGCCGGGCCAGCTCCTTGATGGAGGAGACGTCGACGATGCGGTAGTGGAGGTACTCCTCCAGGGTCCGCATGTCCCGCGCGAGGAAGCCGCGGTCAGTGCCGACCGAGTTCCCGCACAGCGGAGCCTTCCGCGGCTCCTTGACGTGCTCACGTACGTACGTGAGGACCTGCTCCTCGGCGTCGGCCAGCGTGGTGCCGCCGGCCAGCTCGTCGAGGAGCCCCGAGGCGGTGTGCATGGTGCGCACCACCTCGGGCATGGTCTCCAGCGCCGCGTCCGGCGGGCGGATCACGATGTCCACCCCTTCGCCGAGCACGTTCAGTTCCGAGTCGGTGACCAGTGCGGCCACCTCGATAAGTGCGTCGTCCGTCAACGAGAGCCCGGTCATCTCGCAGTCGATCCACACCATGCGATCGTTCATGCGCCCAACCCTACGGCGCACTCCTCTGGCCGGGCAGGGGCGCACGGCCGGTGGCGTAGACGTCCGGGTTCGGCCTGCCCGCCTCGGTGGGCACCGAGGCCGAGGGCCCGAGCGCGCTCGCGGCAGCCGTGCGCCGGGTCTGGGAGGGCACGGGCCCCGCCTCGACCAGCGTCGGCATCGCCTGGGCGGCCGCCGTGGCAGCGGCCTCAAGCGCTCGCTCGCCCTGCGGCCTGCGGGCCCGGTAGGCGGCCCGGTAGGCGGCGGGGGAGGAGCCGAGCTGGCGCCGGAAGTGGCCCCGCAGCGCCACCGGCGAGCGGAAGCCGCAGCGGCCCGCGACCTCGTCGACGGAGTAGTCGGAGGTCTCCAGGAGCCGCTGTGCCTGAAGCACCCGCTGGGTGATCAGCCACTGCAGCGGCGCGCTGCCGGTGAGCGAGCGGAACCTGCGGTCGAAGGTGCGCCTGCTCATGTACGCGCGTGCGGCCAGCGTCTCCACGTCGAACTGCTCGTGGAGGTGCTCCAGGGCCCAGGCGACGACCTCGGCGAGCGGGTCGGCGCCGATCTCCTCGGGTAAAGACCTGTCGAGATAGCGCTCCTGGCCGCCGGCCCTGCGCGGCGGCACCACGAGCCTGCGGGCGAGCGCGCCCGCCGCCTCGTTGCCGTGGTCCGTGCGCACGATGTGCAGACAGAGATCGATTCCGGCCGCGGTGCCCGCGCTCGTCAGGACGTCCCCGTCGTCGACGAACAGCTCGCGCGGGTCCACGTGCACGGACGGATAGCGCTTGGCGAGCGTCGGCGCGTACATCCAGTGGGTGGTCGCCGGGCGGCCGTCGAGCAGCCCCGCGGCGGCGAGCACGAACGCGCCGGTGCAGAGCCCGACGATGCGGGCGCCCTCCTCGTGCGCGCGGCGCAGCGCGTCGAGTGCCTCCGGCGGCGGCGGCGAGGTGATCGACCGCCAGGCCGGTACGACGACGGTGCCCGCCCGTCCGATGGCCTCCAGGCCGTGCGGCGCGGTGAGTTCGAGCCCGCCGGTGGTCCGCAGCGGTCCCTCCTCGCCGGCGCACACGAGCAGCCGGTAGCGGGGCACGCCTGCGTCCTGCCGGTCGATGCCGAAGACGGAGAGCGGTATGGAACTCTCGAAGATGGGTCCACCGCTGAAGAGCAGCACCGCTACGATCTCCCGGCGGCGGCGCCCGGACAGCTTCCGAGCCGTGGTCTCCGGCGCGGCAGTGGAGTCGTGACTCATGCTGCTAAACCCCCCTCGGTCGTCGCGGCTCCCTGTTCTTGGCGTGCTTGGCGTGCCTGACGTGCTTGACGCGCTTGCCGCGCTTGCCTCGCTTGTCGCTGCTGCACGTTTCCCCTCGGTCCTCCACCAGTCCCCCGCCGTAATACAGTCAAGATCGAATCTACTGTGTCCCGTGCCACCGGGGTGACCAGTTCAGCACCCGGCAGAATGTCGACATGGCAACTTGGCGTGAAGCATTCGATCACGAAGCGTTGCACTCGTGGGCCGCGCTGGGAAGTGCGCCTCCGCTCCATGGCCGGTCCCCGTAGGGTGCGCGCGCGTTCGGGGCACCTTTCAGCCCTGGTCAACCGGGGGTTGGAGGCCCCTTCCCGCAAGAAATGCGGAGGCCCCGGAAGTTGGCTGAAAAGCTACGGGATCGTGTGTACGAATACGTCAATCGACCGGGGGGTGGCCGAGGCCGTGGCGCATGCCCCGGTGTGCTCCCGAAGCCGTCCTGCCGTGCCGTCCGCGGTGTGCGGTGTTCTGTTCTGCAAGCAGTCGCGCGGCACACCGCTCGGACTGTCTGAGCAGCACCCGGCAGACTCCGGTGACGGCCGCGAGACCGAGCGCGGCGCCACCCGCCCCCGCCATCGAGATCCCGTACCCCACGAGGACGACGGGAACCAGGACGCAGCTGAACGCGGCCCAGCGGACCACCTCGCTCGCCGACTCCTGAGGGGGCGCGTCGCGCGGCCGACGGGCGCGCGGACCGCGCGCCCGGGCTTGCTCGGGTGAAGACGGGGTGCGGGACGAGAGTGGGGACGCGGTCGGCGATCCGGGCACGGGCGTGCTCCCTGTGGCGGCGGCGGGACAGGGGTTCAACGCGCGGCGGGGCGGGCGGTCACTGGCGAGCCATCCCGCGGACGCCAGACGGGTGGGCAAACCGCCTGTACGTGGCAGCAACCATTGCCATACGGGCGAGGCTCATGCATGCTCCGGTGAACGCCGGGAGGCCCTGTGCACGGCCCGGCGAGGGCCTCTGGCAGGCCCTTCGCAGGCTCTGGGCAGGAGAGGAGTGCCGCCGTACCCTTGGGGGTATGGGCTTGGAAAGATGATTCCCGGACTACCTTCCAGGCCTTGATCCTCAGGCGTCACCGACACTACGCGTCACCCGAAAAGCCGACCCTCCCACAGAGGACTCCTTCGCCGAGACACCCATGGCCGGTCACGAATTCTCCGAACCCGCGGACCGCAAGCGGCAGGTCGCCGATCCCACAGCGACCCCCCAGGCGGCGGAAGAACCACGTCACTCCTGCGATCCCGCCTTCCAGCACGGTGTCGTCGTCGGCTTCGACGGCTCGACCTCCAGTGAGCGGGCCCTCGCCTACGCGATCGGGATGGCCCACCGCTCGGGCTCGGGCCTGATCATCGTCCACGTCGCCAACCGGCTGCCCACCACGGTGTGGGCGGGGTGCGAGCCCCCGGTCTTCGTGGACGTGCCCGACCACCGCACGGAAGTGCTCGGTCTCGAACTGGCCTGCGCGGACTACCTCTCCGAGGTGCCGTGGATTCTCGTCGAGCGCGGCGGCGACATCTGCCACGAGCTGGAGGAGGTCGGCCACGAGTACAGCGCGGACGCGATCGTCGTCGGCTCCACGCACGGCATCGTCGGACGCATCTTCGGCTCCGTCGCGGGCCGTCTGGCGCGGCGCGCGCAGCGGCCGGTCATCGTCATCCCGTAACGGTGGTCCGCCGGCGGGGGACAGGCTGCTTCAGGGCAGATAAATCTACTTGCGCGTAGAGGTGCCGGGCGCGGCGCTGAAGGGTACATGGAGGACGTCGGCACACCGCCCTGCCGGCCGGGGTGACGGCTGCCGGCCGATGTGGGCGCGGGTCGGGGTAATGGGCGACCCCGACCCTTGAGGAACGGCTCCCCGTGCGCTGGTGGCACGCGCGGGGAGCCGTTCATTTCCTCGGGAGGCCCCGACTACTCCACGGTGACGGACTTCGCCAGGTTGCGCGGCTTGTCGATGTCGCGGCCGAGCGCCAACGCCGTGTGGTAGGCGAGGAGTTGCAGCGGGATGCCCATCAGGATCGGGTCCAGCTCGTTCTCGTTCTTCGGCACGACGATCGTCTGGTCGGCCTTCTCCTGCTCCTGGTGCGCGACCGCGAGGATCTTGCCGCTGCGGGCCTTGATCTCCTCCAGGGCGGCGCGGTTCTTCTCCAGGAGGTCGTCGTCCGGGACGATCGCGACGGTCGGCAGCGCGGGCTCGATGAGGGCGAGCGGCCCGTGCTTCAGCTCCGACGCGGGGTAGGCCTCGGCGTGGATGTAGGAGACCTCCTTGAGCTTGAGGGAGGCCTCGCGGGCGACGGGGTAGCCGCGCACGCGTCCGATGAAGAGCATCGAGCGGGCCTCGGCGTAGCTCTTGGCGATCTTCTTGATCTCGTCCTCGCGCTTGAGGATCTCCGAGATCTGGCCCGGCAGCATGCGCAGGCCCTCGATGATCCGCTTGCCGTCGGCGGCCGAGAGGTCGCGGATGCGGCCCAGGTGCAGGGCGAGCAGGGCGAAGGCGACGGTCGTGTTGGTGAAGCACTTGGTGGAGACCACGCAGACCTCGGGGCCCGCGTGGACGTACACGCCCGCGTCCGCCTCGCGCGCGATGGCGGAGCCGACGACGTTGACCACGCCGAGGACGCGGGCGCCCTTGCGCTTCAGCTCCTGGACGGCGGCGAGGACGTCGTAGGTCTCGCCGGACTGGGAGACGGCGACGTAGAGGGTGTCGGGGTCCACGACCGCGTTGCGGTAGCGGAACTCGCTCGCCGGCTCCGCGTCGGCGGGGATGCGGGCCAGCTCCTCGATCATCTGGGCGCCGATCATGCCCGCGTGGTACGAGGTGCCGCAGCCGAGGATCTTGACGCGGCGCACCTTGCGGGCGTCGTGCGCGTCGAGGTTGAGGCCGCCGAGGTGCACGGTGGAGAAGCGGTCGTCGATGCGGCCGCGGAGCACGCGGTCCACCGCGTCGGGCTGCTCGAAGATCTCCTTGTGCATGTACGTGTCGTGGCCGCCCATGTCGTACGACTCGGCCTCCCACTCCACGGTGGTCGGCGAGGCGGTCGTGCGCGAGCCCTCGGTGGTGTACGTGCGGTAGTCGTCGGCCTTGATGGTGGCCATCTCGCCGTCGTCGAGGGTGACGACCTGGCGGGTGTGCGAGACGAGCGCCGCGACGTCGGAGGCGACGAACATCTCCTTCTCGCCGATGCCGAGGACGACCGGGGAGCCGTTGCGCGCGACGACGATGCGGTCGTTGAAGTCGGCGTGCAGGACGGCGATGCCGTACGTGCCCTCGATGTGGCGCAGGGCCTCGCGCACCTTCTCTTCGAGGGTGTCCGCCTGGGAGCGGGCGACGAGGTGGGTGAGGACCTCGGTGTCGGTCTCGGAGAGGAACTCGACGCCGTCGGCGGTGAGCTTGGCGCGCAGCTCGGAGGCGTTGTCGATGATGCCGTTGTGGACGACGGCGACCTTCTCCCCGGCGTCCAGGTGGGGGTGGGCGTTCTCGTCGGAGGGGGCGCCGTGGGTGGCCCAGCGGGTGTGGGCGATGCCGGTCGTGCCCTTGAAGCGGGACGGGACCCTGGCCTCCAGGTCGCGCACGCGGCCCTTGGCCTTCACCATCTTCAGGCCGGAGGCCTTGGGGCTGGTGACGGCGATGCCCGCGGAGTCGTAGCCGCGGTACTCCAGGCGCTGCAGTCCTTCGAGGAGGAGCGGGGCGACGTCACGCTTGCCGATGTATCCGACGATTCCGCACATAGAGGGTGTCCTAGCCGTAGATGATGCGGCGCAGCTGCCGGAGCGTGAGCTCGGGCGGCGCGACCGCGCGATATCCGAGATCCGCCGAGATCTGTTCGAAGATCGCCGCGTTCAGCAGGCCCTGACCCTGCAGCTCGCGGTGGCGGCGACGGACGAACTCTTCGGTCGTCTCGTCGAAGTAGGCGAGCACGTCCTGGACGACCCGCAGGGCTTCGCCCCGCTGGAGCGGGGTGCTGCGGGTGAGGTGGTCCACCAGGTCGTCGTGCATTCGATGATCCTGGGGGATCTCCACCGCTTTCGCAAGAATCCTGCCCGGAATCGGGCAGGAGCGCGTCGGAATGGGCCCGCGTCGGCCTACATGCGGCGCAGGACGGCCTGCTTGGCCGTGGTGAACTCCTCGTCGGTCAAGATCCCCGACCGGTGCAGCTCGCCCAGCTCCCGCAGGCGCCGCAGCAGGGCGTCGTGGTCGTCGGCCGGGGGCGCGGGCGCGAGGGTCTTGGTGACGGCGGGCGGGGCGTCCTCCGCGGCCGGCGGGGGAGCGGGGGCCAGGGGGTGCGGCAGGCGGGCCTGGACCGCGGCGGCGACCAGGGCCATCAGCGGGTCCTTCTTGAAGCCCCAGAGCTCGATCGCGTTCGGGTCGTACTTCGGCGGGGCCTTGGTCGGGGCATTCCGCACGGTGAAGCGGAGGCAGCCGTTCTCCAGGCCGACCGCGGGCTGCCACTCCACCGCCGCGATGTCGGCGAGCGCCAGGGACCTGGTGCCGACCGCCGACTTCGCCTCCTCGGTCTTCCAGTTCCACTCCAGGCGCACGTGGTCCCCGTCGAAGCTCGCGGTGCCGTCGCCCGCCGAGACCGACAGCGGCACGGGCGGGCCCGCCAGGAGATAGGACTCGCAGGGGGTGCTCGGCACCTGTTCGAGCAGATGGGCGTTGCGGACCTCGTCGACCAGGTACTCCGCGACCCCGTGGCGGCTCGGCTCCACGGTGAGCTGGTACGGGTCCGAGGCGTCGGTGAGCTGGCCGCCCGTCGCCTGGAGCAGCGGGTCGGCGCCGTCCCGCAGGCGCAGCCGCAGCCGCCCCGCCTTCTTGCCCTGTTCGAAGGCTATGCCCGCCAACGCCTCCAGCGGCACGGCCAGTTCACCGAGGGTCTTGCGCAGCAGCGACACGTTCTTGTCGTGGCCGGGCACGAGGCGCAGTACCTCTCCGTCGAAGGTCCAGGTCCCGTCCCGCTGGATGATTTCCGCCATGCCGGGATTCTCGCACCGACCCCTCGGACAAATGGTCTAAACCCCTTGACCCCTTGTGGGCCCGGGGCTACCAATGGGGACCGTTCGATTGCGATGCACCACAGTTGCGCCACCTTCACTGACACTTCGTCGAAGGGACCCGCTGGTGAGAACGCACAGATCGACCCGCATCCTCGGCTCGCTGCTGCTCGTGGCGGCCGCCGGGATCTCCTCCCTCGCCGCCGCTCCCGCCCCCGAGGCGGCCCGGCCCTCCGTCACCCCGCTCGGCGAGGTGGTGCCCGCCCCCCTGAAGGCCGAGGCGGGCGGCGCCGGGTACCGGATCACGGCCAAGACGCGCATCCGCGTCGGCGACGGCAACCCCGACGAGCGCCGCGTCGGCGAGTACCTCGCCCGGGTGCTGCGGCCCTCCACCGGCTACAAGCTGCCCGTCACCAGCGGAGAGGGCGGCGACGGCATCCGGCTGCGCATCAGCGCCGAACCGGCGAACAAGGTCCTCGGCAACGAGGGGTACCGCGTCATCTCCGAACGCGGCTCCCTCACCATCACCTCCTGGTCCGGCGCCGGCCTCTTCCACGGCGTCCAGACGGTCCGCCAGCAACTGCCCGCCGCCGTGGAGAAGAAGTCGAAGCAGCGCGGCCCCTGGCGGATCGCGGGCGGCACCATCAAGGACATGCCGCGCTACGGCTACCGCTCCACGATGCTCGACGTCTCGCGGCACTTCTTCACCGTCGACCAGGTCAAGCGCTACATCGACCAGGCGTCCCTGTACAAGATGAACAAGCTGCACCTGCACCTCAGCGACGACCAGGGCTGGCGCATCGCCATCGACTCCTGGCCGCGCCTCGCGACCTACGGCGGCTCCACGCAGGTCGGCGGCGGCGAGGGCGGCTACTACACGAAGGCCCAGTACAAGGAGATCGTGGCCTACGCCGCCTCGCGGTACATGGAGGTCGTGCCCGAGATCGACATGCCGGGGCACACCAACGCCGCGCTCGCCTCGTACGCCGAGCTGAACTGCGACGGCGTGGCCCCGCCGCTCTACACCGGCACCGCGGTCGGCTTCAGCTCGCTGTGCGTGAAGAAGGACGTCACGTACGACTTCGTGGACGACGTGATCCGTGAGCTGGCCGCCATGACGCCGGGCGAGTACCTGCACATCGGCGGCGACGAGGCGCACTCCACCAGCCACGAGGACTTCGTCGCGTTCATGGACAAGGTGCAGCCGGTGGTCGCCAAGTACGGCAAGAAGGTGATGGGCTGGCACCAGCTCACCGGCGCCAGGCCCGCGAAGGGCGCCGTCGCCCAGTACTGGGGTTACGACAGGACGGGCGCCGCCGAGCGCGAGCAGGTCGTGAACGCCGCGAGGAACGGCACCAAGCTGGTCCTCTCGCCGGCCGACCGCTCCTACCTCGACCACAAGTACACCAAGGACACCCCGCTCGGCCTGTCCTGGGCGGGCCTCGTCGAGGTGCAGCGCTCCTACGACTGGGACCCGGGCAGCTACCTCCAGGGCGCGCCCGCGGACGCGGTCATGGGCGTCGAGGCGCCGCTGTGGACGGAGACCCTGTCGACCTCCGCGCACCTGGACTACATGGCGTTCCCGCGCCTTCCCGGGATCGCCGAGCTCGGCTGGTCACCCGCGGCCACGCACGACTGGGACGCCTACAAGGCGCGGCTCGCCGCGCAGGCACCCCGCTGGGACGCGCTCGGCATCGGCTACTACAGGTCGCCGCAGGTCCCCTGGCCCACCGCGTAGGCGTCCACCAGGGGCCGTGACGGCCGGAAGCGGGGCTCCCGAGGACCGTCTCGGGAGCCCCGCGGCCTTGGGGGGCTACTTCAGCTTCTTCGCCTTCTCGATCGCGTCCGCGAGGTCCTCCAGGATCGGCGCGCACTTGTCGTACGAGAAGATGGGCTCGGTGACGCGCGAGATGACCTGCCCCGCCTTGACCGCGGGCAGCTTCTTCCAGGTCGGCTTGGACTCGTCGAGGTCGGCCGGCTGGATCGCCGAGGTGCGGTTGTCCATCATGATGAGGTCCGCGTCGTACTTGTCGACGTTCTCCCAGCTCAGGTTCTCGAACCAGCCGCCGGACTCCTTCTTGGCCTTCTCGGGCGGCTCGATGAAGTTCACGCCGAGGGACTTGAAGTACTCCAGGTCGACGGAGAGGTTCGACCCCGAGACGTAGAACAGGTCCTGGCTCGCGGAGCCGACGAGGACCTTGATGTCCTTGCGTGCCTTGGCCACCGTGCGCAGCCGCTCGGAGGCATCCTCGAAGCGCTTCTTCGCCTTGACGGCCTTGTCCGACTTCACGTCCGCGCCCAGCGACTCGGCGAGGGCCTGGATGCGCTGGAGGGGGTGGGTCAGCTGCCGGTCGTAGACGCTGATGCCGACGCTGGGGGCCAGCTTGAGGATCTTGTCCTTGCTCTCCTCCGGGACGTACCAGAGGGTGCCCTGGTCGTCGAACATCGTGGAGATGAGCAGGTCGGGGGCGAGGCTCGCGTACTTCTCGATGCTGAACCGGCCCCACTCGTTGCCGAGGACCGTCAGCTTGTCGACGTCCATGTCGCCGGCCTGGACATCGGCCTTGCCGTCCTTGGTCTTCGTCGGGCCGAAGACGCCCTTGACCTCGATGCCGTAGTCGAACAGGGCCGCGGCGACGCCCGTGAACGCCACGATGTTCTTCGGCGTCGCGTCGCGCTTCGCCGTCGTGCCGCGGTCGTCCTTGAAGCTCCACGGACCGCTCTTGTCCGCCCCGCCCCCGGCCTTGCCGCCGTCCTTCTTCTCGTCGCCGCAGGCCGCCAGGACGGCGGTGAGGCCGAGGGCGCCGCCGGCGGCGAGGATGCCACGGCGGGACGGGGCGGGCAGTCGGGAGGGACGGGACTGGGACATGGGTCTCTGCTTTCGTGACGGTGCGGTGGCGGGGCCACTGGCCGGAAGTGAAGCTTAGGCTAGCCTAAGCTCACTGGGTCCAGGGCCCCCGCCCATGCCGTCACGTCCCGCCCTGCCGGGCCGCTCAGCCCGCGAAGCCCAGCTCCCTCGCGATCAGCATCCGCTGCACCTCGCTGGTGCCCTCGCCGATCTCCAGGATCTTGGAGTCCCGCCACATCCTGGCCACGGGGTACTCGTTCATGAAGCCATAGCCGCCGTGGATCTGCGTGGCCTCGCGGGCGTTGTCCACCGCCACCGTCGACGAGTACAGCTTGGCGATCGCCGCCTCCTTCTTGAACGGCTCCCCGGCCACCATGCGCGAAGCCGCGTCGTACCACCCGACGCGCGCCATGTGCGCCCGCATCTCCATGTCGGCGAGCTTGAACTGGATGGCCTGGTTCGACCCGATCGGCTTGCCGAAGGCGTGCCGCTCCCTGGCGTACTTCACGGACTCGTCCACGCAGCCCTGGGCGAGCCCGGTGGCGAGCGCGGAGATCGCGACGCGGCCCTCGTCGAGGATGCGCAGGAACTGCGCGTACCCGCGGCCCTCCTCGCCCAGCAGGTTCGCAGCGGGGACGCGGACGTCGGAGAAGGACAGCTCACGGGTGTCCGACGCGCTCCACCCGACCTTGGAGTACGGCGCCGCGACCGTGAAGCCCGGCGTCCCCGACGGCACGATGATCGAGGAGATCAGCGGACGGCCGTCCGGCTTGCGCCCCGTGACGGCGGTGACCGTGACCAGGCCCGTGATGTCCGTGCCCGAGTTGGTGATGAAGCACTTCGAGCCGTTGATCACCCAGTCGTCGCCGTCGCGCACGGCCGTCGTACGGGTGCCGCCCGCGTCCGAGCCGCCGTCCGGCTCGGTGAGCCCGAAGGCGCCGAGGATCTCGCCGGAGCACAGGCGCGGCAGCCACTCGCGCTTCTGCTCCTCCGTGCCGAACAGGTGCAGCGGCATGGCGCCGAGCGAGACCCCCGCCTCCAGGGTGATCGCCACGGACGAGTCGACGCGGGCCAGCTCCTCCAGGGCGATGCCGAGGGCGAAGTAGTCGCCGCCCATCCCGCCGTACTCCTCGGGGAAGGGCAGGCCGAACAGGCCCATGCGGCCCATCTCGCGGACGATCTCGTAGGGGAACTCGTGCCGTTCGTAGAAGTCGCCGATCTTCGGGGCGACGACGTCGTGGGCGAACGCCTCGACGGTGCGGCGGAGTTCTTCGAGCTCGGGGCTCAGGCGGTGGTCCATCGTTTACTCACTGCTCCTGGTGGGTCAGGGCGCGGACGGTGCGGGACGGGCTCGGTCGGCCCAGCCGGTCGGCCATCCAGGCGCTCGTGGCGCTGAGACGGCCGAGGTCGACCCCGGTCTCGATGCCGAGTCCTTGCAGCATCCAGACGAGGTCTTCGGTGGCGAGGTTGCCGGTGGCGCTCTTCGCGTACGGGCAGCCGCCGAGGCCGCCCGCGGAGGCGTCCACCGTGCTCACGCCGTGCCGCAGGGCCGCCAGGGTGTTGGCGAGCGCCTGGCCGTACGTGTCGTGGAAGTGGACGCCGATGCGGTCCGTGGGGACCCCCGCCTCGTTCAACGCGGTGAGCAGGGCGGTGACGTGGCCCGGTGTGGCCACGCCGATGGTGTCGCCGAGGCTCAGCTCGTCGCAGCCCAGGTCGAGCAGGGCGCGGCAGACCCGGACGACCTGACCGACCTCGACCGGGCCCTCCCAGGGGTCGCCGAAGCACATCGAGAGATAGCCGCGGACGTGCATGTCCCGCTCCCTGGCGCGGGAGACCACCGGGGCGAACATCGCGAGGGCCTCGTCCACCGTGCGGTTGAGGTTGGCCTTGGCGAAGGACTCGGTGGCGCTGGCGAAGACGGCCACGCGGTCCGCGCCGAGGGCCGTGGCGCGGTCGAGGCCGCGTTCGTTCGGCACGAGGACCGGCAGGCGGACGCCCGCGGGGCCGTCCCGGAGGTCGTCCAGGAGCGGGAACAGCTGCTCGGCGTCGGCCAGTTGGGGCACCCACTTGGGGTGCACGAAGCTCGTCGCCTCGACGGTGGTCAGGCCCGCGTCGGCCAGGCGGTGGATGAACTCCGCCTTGACCTCCGTGGGGACGACCGCATTCTCGTTCTGCAGGCCGTCGCGCGCGCCGACCTCGTGGATGCGGACCCGGGCCGGCAGCCCGGCGGCCGGGACGGTCATGGGCAGTCCGGTGCCGGTCACGGCGTCTCCTCGGCGGTGTCGGGCGTCTCGTCCGGGTCCACCACGGCCAGCACCTGGTCCATGGCGACCGTCGACCCCGGGGTCACGTCCAGCTCGGTGACGGTGCCCGCGTGCGGGGCGGAGATGACGTGCTCCATCTTCATCGCCTCGACCACGAGGAGGCTCTGGCCCGCGCTCACCCGGTCACCGGTGGCCACCTTCACGACCGTGACGGTGCCCGGCATGGGGGCGGTGAGCGCGTCGGCCCCCGCGTGCGCGGCGCCCGTCAGGCTCGCCTCGACGGGGTCGTGGTCCCGCACCTGCCAGGCGTCCCCGTCCCGGCCGAGCCAGTCGCCCGCGCGCTGGAACGTGTGCCGGGTGCCGTCCACGGTGACCGAGACGCGGTCGGCCGTGACGGTGCGGGCGCCGCTGCCGAGCCGGTGCTCCACGGGGTCCTGGCCGGCCACGCGCAGCCAGTGGGTTACGGGCTTCGGGGTGCCGCCCATGCGCCAGCCGCTGGGCACCGAGAAGGGGTCCGTCCAGCCGTCCCCCGAGGGGGCGAGCGCCGCCTCGCGCACGGCGGCCGCCGCCTCGTACACCTCGACGGGCACCTCGTGCGGGACCAGTGAGTCCGCCTCGCGCTCGACGAGGCCGGTGTCGAGGTCGCCGGCGACCACCGCGGGGTGGGCGAGGAGCCTGCGCAGGAAGCCCGCGTTGGTCGGGACGCCGAGGGTGACCGTCTCCGCGAGGGCGGCGCGCAGCTTGCGCAGGGCCGTCGCGCGGTCGGGGCCGTAGGCGATGACCTTGGAGAGCATCGGGTCGTAGAGGCTGCCGACCTCGGAGCCCTCGCTCAGGCCCGAGTCGGTGCGCACGCCCTCCCCGCGCGGCTCGCGCAGGGAGAGGACCGTGCCGCCCGATGGCAGGAAGCCGCGGGCCGGGTCCTCGGCGCAGACACGGGCCTCGACGGCGTGCCCGGTGAGGGCGATGTCGTCCTGTGTGAACGGCAGCTCCTCGCCGGCCGCCACCCGCAGCTGCCACTCCACCAGGTCGAGCCCGGTGACCAGCTCGGTGACGGGGTGCTCCACCTGGAGGCGGGTGTTCATCTCCATGAAGTAGTACGAGGAGGGGTCCTTGCCCGGGACGATGAACTCCACCGTGCCCGCGCCCGCGTACCCGCAGGAGCGGGCGGCCTGGACCGCCGCCTCGCCCATCGCCGCGCGCGTGGCCTCGTCCAGGAGGACGCTGGGCGCCTCCTCGATGATCTTCTGGTGGCGGCGCTGGAGGGAGCACTCGCGCTCACCCAGGTGGATCACGTTCCCCCGGCCGTCCGCGAGGACCTGGATCTCGATGTGCCGGGGGCGGTCGATCCACCGCTCCACGAGCAGCGTGTCGTCGCCGAAGGAGGCACGGGCCTCGCGCCGGGCCGCCGCGATCTCCTCGGCGAGCAGGGCCTCGTCCCGGACCAGGCGCATGCCCTTGCCGCCGCCGCCCGCGCTCGGCTTGAGCAGTACGGGGGTGCCGATCTCGCGCGCCGCCCCGGCCAGCTCGGCGTCGGTCAGACCGCTGCCGGAGGAGCCGGGGACGACGGGCACCCCGGCGGCCTTCACCGTCTCCTTGGCGCGGATCTTGTCGCCCATCAGCTCGATGGCGGAGGCGGGCGGGCCGATGAAGGCGAGCCCCGCGTCGGCGCACGCCTGCGCGAACGCGGCGTTCTCCGCGAGGAAGCCATAGCCCGGGTGCACCGCCTGGGCGCCGGAGGTCGCAGCCGCCGCGAGGATGCGCTCGATCGACAGATAGCTCTCCGTCGCCGGTGCCGGGCCGATGCGGACGGCCGTGTCGGCCTCGCGCACATGGCGCGCGTCCGCGTCCGCGTCGCTGAAGACGGCGACCGAGCGGACGCCGAGCGTCCGCAGGGTCCGGATGACGCGGACCGCGATCTCGCCGCGGTTGGCGACGAGAACCGTGTCGAACATGTTCCCTCTCCCCGGGGTGGTGCCTCGTGGGACCGTGCTGGTCCCCGGCCGGAAGTCGCTCATCGTCCGCCCCTCACATCCGGAAGACGCCGAAGCCGGGCGCAGCGGGGTCCTTCTGGGGAAGGGGCGCTCCGGCGCACGCGGTCAGGGCGAGGCCGAGGACCTGCCGGGTCTCCAGGGGGTCGATCACGCCGTCGTCCCAGAGCCTGGCCGTGGCGTAGTACGCGCTGCCCTGCTGTTCGTACTGCGCGCGGATCGGGTCCTTGAAGGCC
The DNA here is from genome assembly GCF_040654435.1 of Streptomyces sp. NPDC050703. Taxonomy (NCBI): domain Bacteria; kingdom Bacillati; phylum Actinomycetota; class Actinomycetes; order Kitasatosporales; family Streptomycetaceae; genus Streptomyces; species Streptomyces sp. NPDC050703. The sequence goes on along the minus strand of NZ_JBFAHX010000008.1, from coordinate 139,301 downwards.
TCCTCGTCCTCGGCCGCCCACTGCTCGCCGCGGGCCTCCAGCTGGTCGCGCTTGACCGTGGCGAGGACGGACGCGGCCTGCTCGCCGCCCATGACGGAGATCTTGGCGTTCGGCCACATCCACAGGAAGCGGGGGCTGTAGGCCCGGCCGCACATGGAGTAGTTGCCCGCGCCGTACGAACCGCCGACCACGACCGTCAGCTTCGGCACGCGCGTGGAGGCCACGGCCGTCACCATCTTCGCGCCGTGCTTGGCGATGCCGCCCGCCTCGTAGTCCCTGCCGACCATGAAGCCCGAGATGTTCTGCAGGAAGACCAGGGGGATGCCGCGCTGGTCGCACAGCTCGATGAAGTGGGCGCCCTTCTGGGCGGACTCGGAGAACAGGATGCCGTTGTTCGCGATGATGCCGACCGGGTGGCCGTGGATGTGCGCGAAGCCCGTGACCAGCGTCGTGCCGTACTCCGCCTTGAACTCGGCGAAGCGGGAGCCGTCGACCACGCGCGCGATGACCTCGCGGACGTCATAGGGGGTGCGGGAGTCGGTCGGCACCGCGCCGTACAGTCCGAGGGGGTCGACCTTGGGCTCGTCCACGGGCCGCACCGGCCAGGGCAGCTCGCCGCGCTCGGGGAGCGTGGAGACGATGGTGCGCACGATCCGCAGGGCGTGCGCGTCGTCCTCGGCGAGGTGGTCGGTCACCCCGGAGGTGCGCGAGTGGACCTCGCCGCCGCCCAGCTCCTCGGCCGTCACGACCTCGCCGGTGGCCGCCTTCACCAGCGGTGGGCCGCCGAGGAAGATCGTGCCCTGGTCGCGCACGATGACCGCCTCGTCGCTCATCGCCGGGACGTACGCGCCGCCCGCCGTGCAGGAGCCGAGGACCGCGGCGATCTGCGGGATGCCGGCGCCCGACATCCGCGCCTGGTTGTAGAAGATCCGGCCGAAGTGCTCGCGGTCGGGGAAGACGTCGTCCTGCATGGGCAGGAACGCGCCGCCCGAGTCGACCAGATAGAGGCAGGGGAGGCGGTTCTCCAGGGCCACTTCCTGGGCGCGCAGGTGCTTCTTGACCGTCATGGGGTAATACGTGCCGCCCTTGACGGTGGCGTCATTGGCGACGATCACGCACTCGCGGCCCGAGACCCGGCCGATCCCCGCGATGACGCCGGCCGCCGGGGCGTCCCCGCCGTACAGCCCCTCGGCCGCGAGCGGTGCCAGCTCCAGGAAGGGCGAGCCGGGGTCAAGGAGGGTGTCCACGCGGTCCCTCGGCAGCAGCTTGCCGCGCGCCACGTGGCGGGCCCTTGCCCGCTCGCCGCCGCCGAGCCTGGCCGCCGCGAGCCTGGCCCGCAGTTCGTCGACGAGGGCGGTGTGCGCCGCCTCGTTCGCCCGCCATGCCTCCGACGCGGGATCAGCCGCACTCGTCAGCACTGGTGCCTGCCGCATCAGTCGAGCCCCCTTGCCCGGTTAATGAGCGTTAACGCCTTCGCCACAGGTTAACGAGCGCTAACCGGCCTGTCTAGAATCAATTCCATGGCCACGAGAACCGACGCCCCCACCCGCCGCGAGCAGATCCTCAAAGAGGCCGCCCGGCTCTTCGCCGAGCGCGGCTTCCACGGCGTCGGCGTCGACGAGATAGGCGCCGCCGTCGGCATCAGCGGCCCGGGCCTCTACCGGCACTTCGCCGGCAAGGACGCGATGCTCGCCGAGCTGCTCGTCGGCATCAGCGGGCAGCTCCTGACGGGCGGCAAGCGGTGCGTGAACGACGCGGACGGCTCGGCGGAGCGAATCCTCGACGCCCTGATCGCCGGGCACATCGACTTCGCCCTCGACGACCGCGCCCTGATCACGCTGCACGACCGCGAGCTGGACCGGCTGCGCGACAGCGACCGCAAGCTGGTCCGCCAGCTCCAGCGGCAGTACGTGGAGATCTGGGTCGACGTGGTGCGCAAGGTCTATCCGGACCTCGCGGAGAACGCGGCCAGGGTCTCCGTGCACGCCGTCTTCGGGCTGCTGAACTCCACGCCGCACCTGAGCCGCCGCGACGCGCTGCCGAGCCGTGAGGCCATGGCGGGGCTCCTGCACCGCCTGGCGCGCGGGGCGTTCGAGGCCGCCGCGGAGTGATGTGCGTCTCTGGACGCTCTGGTGACCGCCGGGTAACCTGCCTCTGAGCAAGCGCTTAGTCGTTGTCGGGCAGATGCAGGCAGAGGGAGCATTCCGTGCGCCGTACCGTTTTCAATGAGGACCACGAGGCGTTCCGGGAGACCCTGCGCGCCTTCATCGAGGCCGAGGTCGTCCCCGTCCACGACGAGTGGTTCGCCGCGGGCCAGGTGCCGCGCGAGTTCTACTACAAGCTCGCCGAGCTCGGCCTCTTCGGCATCAACGTCCCCGAGGAGTTCGGCGGCGCCGGCCTGGACACCCACAAGTTCGAGGCCATCCAGTACGAGGAGACCGCCCGCGCGGGCGTCTCCTTCGGCGGCTCCGGCGTCCACGTGCTGCTCGCGCTGCCCTACATCAAGATGCTCGCCACCGATGAGCAGAAGAAGCGCTACCTGGAGAAGTTCGTCTCCGCCGAGGAGATGTGGGCCCTGGCGATGACCGAGCCGGGCACCGGCTCCGACCTCGCGGGCATGAAGACCACCGCCAAGCTCTCCGAGGACGGCACGCACTACGTCCTCAACGGCTCCAAGACCTTCATCACCGGCGGCGTCCACGCCGACCGCGTGATCGTCTGCGCCCGCACCTCCGCGCCCACCGCCGAGGACCGCCGCTTCGGCATCTCCCTCTTCGCCGTCGACACCAAGTCCGAGGGCTACTCCATCGGCCGCAAGCTCGACAAGCTCGGCCTGAAGACCTCCGACACCGCCGAGCTGGCGTTCGTCGACGTCAAGGTCCCCGTCGAGGACCTCCTCGGCGAGGAGAACAAGGGCTTCTACTACCTCGGCAGCAACCTGCCCTCCGAGCGCTGGGGCATCGCCTACGGCGCCTACGCGCAGGCCAAGGCCGCCGTCCGGTTCGCCAAGGAGTACGTCCAGGACCGCACGGTCTTCGGCAAGACGGTCGCCTCCTTCCAGAACACCAAGTTCGAGCTTGCCGCCTGCCAGGCCGAGGTGGACGCCGCCGAGGCCGTCGTCGACCGCGCCCTGGAGGCCCTCGACGCGGGCGAGCTGACCGCCGCCGAGGCGGCCTCCGCCAAGCTGTTCACCACCGAGGTCGCCCACCGCGTCATCGACAAGTGCCTCCAGCTGCACGGCGGCTACGGCTTCATGAACGAGTACCCCATCGCCCGCCTGTACGCGGACAACCGCGTCAACCGCATCTACGGCGGCACCAGCGAGGTCATGAAGATGATCATCGCCAAGAACATGGGCCTGTAGGGGCTGCGGAAACCCACCCCGAGAGACGCCCTGTAGAACTACCTTCATGAACCAGGCACTTGACGCCCTCCTCGATCTGCTCGACCTGGAGCAGATCGAGGAGGACATCTTCCGGGGCGTGAGCCGCTCGGCGCTCGTGCCCCGCGTCTTCGGCGGCCAGGTCGCCGCACAGGCCCTGGTGGCCGCGGGACGCACGGTCCCCGCCGACCGTCCCGCCCACTCCCTGCACGCGTACTTCCTGCGCCCCGGGGACCCCGGCGCGCCCATCGTCTACACCGTCGACCGCATCCGCGACGGCCGCTCCTTCACCACGCGCCGCGTCGTCGCCGTCCAGCACGGGCAGCCGATCTTCCACCTCTCCGCGTCCTTCCAGACGTACGAGGACGGCCTGGAGCACCAGGCGGGCATGCCGGAAGCGCCGGACCCGGAGACGCTGCCCACGGCCGCCGAGATGCTGCCGCGCCACCTGCCCGCGGACGTCGCCGAGCGCCTCGTCGAGGCCCGCGCCGCCGTCGACCTGCGCTACGCCGACGTGCCGCCCTGGGGCACCGTCGGGCAGCCGCGCGAGCCGCGCTCCCAGGTGTGGTTCCGCGCCAACGGCAAGCTCGCGGACGACTCCCCGCTGCACGTCTGCCTCGCCACGTACGTCTCCGACATGACGCTGCTCGACTCCGTCCTGCTCGCGCACGGCAGGGGCGGCTGGGCGGTCGGCGACGTCGTCGGCGCCTCCCTGGACCACGCCATGTGGTTCCACCGCCCCTTCCGCGCCGACGAATGGCTCCTGTACGACCAGGAGTCGCCGTCCGCGTCCGGCGGGCGCGGCCTCGGCCAGGCGCGGATCTGGACGCGGGACGGACGGCTCGCGGTGACGGTCATCCAGGAGGGCGTGGTCCGCGTCCCGCGCTGAGCGGGCCCCACGGAGCACCCTGTTTCGCGTTCGCCGCTGATCGGACATACCGTCCGATGCATGAGCGATCAACCGGCGCGGGAGTCACAGGGCGGCGGCGAGAGCACCACCACGGTCGTCGTCGCTGCCGTCGCCAACCTCGGGATCGCGCTGGCCAAGGCCGTCGCGGGCGTCATCAGCGGATCGAGCGCCATGCTCTCCGAAGCGGCGCACTCCGTCGCCGACACCGTCACGGAGCTGATGCTGCTGGTCTCCCTGAAGGCGAGCGACAAGCCCGCCGACGAGGAGCATCCGCTCGGCTACGGAGGGGCCCGCTACATCTGGGCGCTGCTGGCCTCCGTCGCCACCTTCGTGGGCGGCGGCGTCTTCGCGATCTACGACGGCGTCCACACCCTGACGCACGGCGAGGACCCGGGCGACCCGCTCATCTCGTACATCGTGCTGGCCGTCGCCTTCATCCTTGAGGGCTACTCGCTGCGCACCGGCCTGAAGCAGGCCCGCGGTGCGGCCGACCGCCTCGGAGTACGACTCAAGAGGTACCTGCGCCACACCCCTGACACCGCGGTCAAGGCCGTCGTCATGGAGGACTCCGCGGCGCTCGCGGGCCTCCTGCTCGCCGCGGCCGGCCTGCTCGCCGGACAGCTCACCGGGTCCGGCGTCTGGGACGGCGTCGCCTCGCTCTGCATCGGCGTCCTGCTCGTGTACGTGGCCTGGGTCCTCGGCCACGCCAACTCCGAGCTGCTGATCGGACGGCCGCTGCCCCGTGAGATGCGGGCCGCGGTCCGCGCCGAGCTCCTCACCGACCCGCACGTCGTCGACGTCATCGAGCTGACCACGCTGCTCCAGGGCCCCGACGAGGCCCTGGTCGCCGCCAAGGTCGACTTCCGGGACATGGACTCGGCCGCGGACGTCGAGCGGGCCTGCGACGCCATGGCCCGCCGCGTCCGGGAGCGGTTCCCCGCGATCCGGCGGGTGTACCTGGACCCGACGCCGGGCCCGGCTCAGGAGCCGCCGTCTCAGGAGCCGCCGGAGAGCCCCGCCGCGTCGAGCAGGTAGGCCGTCATCGGGTCGTAGTGCCGGGGGCTCGTCACGTGGTCGTCCAGGGGCACCGTGACCTGCACCGTGCCCTCGGCCTCGCCGATGAAGAGCGCCGGGTCGTTGCAGTCCGCGTAGCCGACGGAGTCCAGGCCGCGCTGGCCCGCCCGGCCCGCCCAGCCGTGGTCGGCGACGACCAGGTCCGGCTGCGGGCGGCCCTCGCGCTCCAGGCCGTCCAGGATCGCGTTCATCGGCTCGGGGGAGTGCGTGTGCCACAGCGTCGCGCCGCGTTCGAGGACGGCGACGTCCGCGAACTGGAAGACCATGCCCTCGTCGGCCATGAGGCCCTCGGGGATCACGACGATCTCGCAGCCCGCCGCGCGCAGGGCGGCGGCCGTGGCGCGGTGCACGTCGAGCAGGCCGCCCGGGTGGCCGGTGGCGAACAGGACGCTCTCCTTGCCCTCGGCGGCCTTGCGCAGGCGGGCGGCCATGCGCTCCAGGGCGGCGACCGTCAGCTCCGGGTCGATGGTGTCCTGTCCGTACCGGTGCTCCGGGTCGTCGACGACGCCGCAGCGCTCGGCCATCACCGCGAGGACGTCCTGCTCGTCGGTCCAGCGGTCGCCGAGTTCCAGCCCGAGCCAGTAGTGGCGGTCGCCGTTCGCGAGCCTGCGGTAGTGGCTGAGGTTGTTGTCACGGGGGGTGGCGACGTCGCCCGCGATGCGGGTGCGGACGAGATGCTCCATGAGCGCGGCACGGCTGGGTATCGGCATGCCCCCCATTGTGCGGGACGAGTGCTCTGCGCCTGGGAGGGATTGAGGGCGTGGGGCGGCGCGGCTCACGGGTTTCCCGCAGGGGTGCCGTGGCTCGTCGCGCAGTTCCCCGCGCCCCTGGCGGGGCCCGTCAAGCGGCCCCTCACGAGTCCCTGGTCAGCGCGAACCACAGCTCCATGCGTACGTCGGGGTCGTCCAGGTCCGCCTCCAGGAGGGCGGCACAGCGGCTGATCCGCTGCCGGACCGTGTTCCTGTGCACCGCGAGGGCCACCGCCGTGCGGTCCCAGCTGCCGTGCAGGGACAGCCAGGTGCGCAGCGTCAGGAGCAGGGTCTCGTTGCCCGCGAGCGGGGCGAGCAGCACGCGCGCGTGGGCGTCGGCCTCGGCGGGCGCCACCAGGGCGGCGATGCCGTTCGCGTGGTGGCGTACGAGGGGGCGGCGAGTGGCCTCCGCGCGGCGCAGGGCGCGGGCCGCCTGGGCGTCGGCGGCGGCGAGCCCGCCGGGCGGGGCCGCGGCGGAGACGCCGAGCACCCAGCCGTCGGCGGGCGCGACCTCCCGGCCGGCGGGGACGGAGGTGTCGGCCGAGGCGGCGGGTACGAGGAGGCGCACCGCCCCTCCGGGGCCGCCCGGGTCGACGAGGGCGGTGCCGAGTGCCGCGGCGAGCGCGGACGCGGCGAGGGAGGTGGGCTGCGCGCCCTCGGCGTGCGTCACGCGCGCGTGCACCACGTGCCAGCGCTCGCCCCCGAGGAGCGGCGCGACGTCCCCGGCGGTCGCACCGAGCAGCAGCCGTACCAGGGCCGCCGAGCGGGAGCTCTCCGACGCGCCCTGGTGCTCCCCGGTGAGCAGCGAGAGCAGGACGACCGCCGCCCCCGCGATGGTGTGGTCACCGGGCTCGCGGCGCTCCGTGGCGGTGCCGAGGGCGAAGCCGCGGCCACCCCCGAGCGCGTAGGCGGCGAGGTGGACGTCCCCGGCCGTGTCGGCGGCGGACGCGGGGGCCGCGGGGGCGCCCCGCCGCACGACCCGGGTCAGCTCCCGCAGCGCCTCGTGCGCCGCGTCCGGAGCCCGCCCCGCCGCCTGGAGTTCGGCGCCGTCGGGCCCGTACAGCACGGCGAGGCCGCCCAGCCCGGCCGCGAGCCGGCGCAGGACCGCGGGGACCGGATCGGGCCGCGCCGCCGCCGTGGCGAGGCCCTGCTGCGCCTGGGCGACGCGCCGCAGCTCGGCGTGGCCGGCCTCGGCCATCAGGCTCCACACGGCGCGCGCGACGCCGCTGAACGTGGTGCGCGGCGGCACTTCCACGAGCGGGAGCCCGAGGCGTTCACAGGCGTCCACCAGGGCGTGCGGCACCGTGTCGTGGACCGGCGCCACGCCGAAGCCGAGGGCCGCGCCGCCCGCGGCGACGATGCGGGACACATAGCCGTCGAGGGAACCGTCGGGGGCCGCCTGGTCGGTGATGTGGACGCCCGCCGTCAGGAGCAGCTCGCCCCCGAGCAGATACGGGTAGGGGTCCGTCATCTCCGAGGTGTGCACCCACTGCACGGCCGTGGCCGACGCGCGCGCGTCCGGGCCCGCGATCTGCCGCAGCCCCAGGTCGTCGCGGGCCAGCAGGGCGGCGAGCGGGACGGGCGGGGTCGGGGGAGCGGCGGGGGCCGCGGGGGCGGCGTGCGCCGAGGGATCGGCCATGGTGGACGTTCCATCCGTATCGATCGTGGAAAGTGGAGGAAACGTACACTTCAGCGTTGCTTTCCGGCCACCTAGGGTCGTGCCGACCGCAGGCCGCGGGTACGGGCGGATGTCCCCGCGGCCGGTCATCACCCCCATCTGCACGACACGCCACCGAGGTGCGCGAAGGAGGCCCCCCTTATGGCCGTCGACTACACAGTGATCGTCGTCTATCTCGCCGGGATGCTGGCCATGGGCTGGTGGGGCATGCGCCGCGCCAGGTCCAAGTCCGAGTTCCTGGTCGCGGGCCGCCGCCTCGGACCGTGGATGTACTCCGGCACCATGGCCGCCATCGTCCTCGGCGGCGCCTCCACCATCGGCGGCGTCGGCCTCGGCTACCAGTACGGCCTCTCCGGCGCCTGGATGGTCTTCACCATCGGCCTGGGGCTGCTCGCGCTGAGCGTGTTCTTCTCGGCCCGCATCGCGCGGCTGAGGGTCTACACCGTCTCCGAGATGCTCGACCTGCGCTACGGAGGGCGCGCGGGCGTCATCTCCGGAGTGGTCATGTGGGCGTACACGCTGATGCTCGCGGTGACCTCGACCATCGCGTACGCCACGATCTTCGACGTCCTGTTCGACCTGAACCGCACCGTGGCGATCGTCATCGGCGGTTCGATCGTCGTCGCGTACTCCACGCTCGGCGGCATGTGGTCCATCACGCTCACCGACATGGTGCAGTTCGTGGTGAAGACCATCGGCGTGCTCCTCCTGCTGCTGCCCATCGCCGTCGTCAAGGCGGGAGGCTTCGGCGAGATGAGGGCGAAGCTGCCGACCGAGTACTTCGACCCGCTGGGCGTCGGCGGCGAGACCATCTTCACGTACGTGCTGATCTACACCTTCGGGATGCTGATCGGGCAGGACATCTGGCAGCGCGTCTTCACCGCGCGCAGCGACAGGGTCGCCCGCTACGGAGGCACCGTCGCCGGTACCTACTGCCTCGTCTACGCCATCGCGGGCGCCGTCATCGGCACGGCCGCCAAGGTGATGTACCCCAGGCTGCCGAGCGCCGACGCCGCGTTCGCGACCATCGTCAAGGACGAACTCCCCGTCGGCGTGCGCGGCCTCGTCCTCGCCGCCGCGCTCGCCGCCGTGATGTCGACGTCCTCCGGCGCCCTGATCGCCTGCGCGACCGTCGCCAACAACGACATCTGGTCGCGGCTGCGGGGCGTCGTGAGGACCGGCGCGGGCGGTGAGGCGCACGAGGGCGAGGCGCACGACGAGGTGAAGGGCAACCGCGCCTTCATCCTCGCCATGGGCGTCGCCGTGATCGTCATCGCCATCGCGCTCAACGACGTCGTCGAGGCGCTGACCGTCGCCTACAACCTGCTCGTCGGCGGCCTCCTCGTGCCGATCCTCGGCGGGCTGCTGTGGCGGCGCGGCACGGCGGCGGGCGCGCTCGCGGCCGTGGCCGCCGGCGGCCTGTCCGTCACCGGCCTCATGTGGGGCTACGGCATCCTCGCCAACGAGCCCGTCTTCTACGGTCTTCTGATCTCCCTCGCCGTGTACGTCGGCGTCTCCCTCGCCACCAGGCCCACCGACGCCGCGGTCCTCGCCGCCTGGCGCGAACGCCTGGCCGGCCGGGGCGCCGAACCGGAGGCAGCCGCTCCGGCGACCGTCTAGACCGCCCTGATCCTCGCGCGGCCCGCTGCCGGGCCCGATGCGGGCCCCGATGTCAGTGGGCCGCGCGACACTTGAAACGCAGCACTCGCACCAGCAGGAGGAAACCGCCCATGAGCAGCGCCGAGACCCCGACGACCCCCCGCGGCCCCGTCGACTCGTCCCGCATCCCCCGGTACGCGGGTCCGGCGACGTACGCGCGGCTGCCCCGCCTCGACGAGGTCGGCGGCAAGACGGACGTCGCGGTGGTCGGCGTGCCCTTCGACACCGGCGTCTCCTACCGCCCGGGCGCCCGCTTCGGCGGCAACGCGATCCGCGAGGCATCACGCCTCCTGCGTCCCTACAACCCCGCGCAGGACGCCTCGCCCTTCGCGCTGGCCCAGGTCGCCGACGCGGGCGACATAGCCGCCAACCCGTTCAACATCAACGAGGCGGTGGAGACGATCGAGGCCGCCGCCGACGACCTGCTCGGCTCCGGCGCCCGCATGATGACGCTCGGCGGCGACCACACCATCGCGCTGCCGCTGCTCCGCTCGGTCGCCAAGAAGCACGGCCCCGTCGCCCTGCTGCACTTCGACGCCCACCTGGACACCTGGGACACCTACTTCGGCGCGGAGTACACCCACGGCACGCCGTTCCGCAGGGCCGTCGAGGAGGGCATCCTCGACACCGAGGCGCTCTCCCACGTCGGCACCCGCGGCCCGCTGTACGGCAAGCAGGACCTCACCGACGACGAGAAGATGGGCTTCGGCATCGTCACCTCGGCGGACATCTACCGCCGCGGCGCCGACGAGGTCGCCGACCAGCTCCGCCAGCGCATCGGCGACCGCCCGCTGTACATCTCGATCGACATCGACTGCCTCGACCCGGCTCACGCCCCCGGCACCGGCACCCCCGAGGCCGGCGGCATGACCTCGCGCGAGCTCCTGGAGATCCTGCGCGGCCTGGCCTCCTGCAACCTCGTCTCCGCCGACGTCGTCGAGGTCGCCCCGGCCTACGACCACGCGGAGATCACCGCGGTCGCCGCCTCCCACACGGCGTACGAGCTGACGACGATCATGTCCCGCCAGATCGCCGAGGCGCGCCTGCCCCGCCAGGCGGTGAGCGAGCGGTGAGCCACGACCACGACGTAGTCCTCCGGCCCACGGCCGCCCAGACCGAGGCCGCGCTGAACCCGCCCCCGGGGCGCAACGGCGGCGACCTCGTCGTGGAGACCCTGTCCGGACTCGGCGCCACCACGGTCTTCGGCCTGCCGGGCCAGCACGCGCTCGGCATGTTCGACGCCCTGCGCCGCTCCTCGCTGTCGTACGTGGGTCTGCGCGTCGAGAACAACACGGGGTTCGCGGCGGACGCGTACGGCCGGATCACCGGCGAGGTGGCCCCGCTGCTGCTCTCCACCGGGCCCGGCGCGCTCATGTCGCTGGCCGCGCTCCAGGAGGCGGCGGCGGGCTCCTCGCCCGTGCTCGCGATCGGCAGCCAGGTCCCGGTGGCCGGTCTGGGCGGCGGACGCCACGGGTACCTCCACGAGCTGCGCGACCAGCAGGCGTCCTTCCGGGACGTCGTGAAGTCCGTCCACACGGTCCGGACGCCCTCGCAGATCCCCTCCGCCATCGCGGCGGCCTGGGAGTCGGCGCTGACGGCACCGCACGGCCCGGTCTGGGTGGAGATCCCGCAGGACGTCCTGCTCGCCCCGACCTCGCTGCCGGTGGTCACCGCCATGGACGCCACGCCCGACGAGGTCGTGCCGCGCCCCGAGCTGACCGCCGTGGCCGCCGACCTGCTGTCCCGGGCCGAGCGCCCGGCGATCATCGCGGGCGGCGGCGTGGTGCGCGCGGACGCCTCCGGCAAGCTCCTCGCCCTGGCGGAGCGGGTGAGCGCCCCCGTGGTCACGACGTTCGGCGGCAAGGGCGCCTTCCCCTGGGAGCACCCGCTGTCCCTCCAGTCCTGGCTGGAGGACCGCCACATGACGGACTTCCTGGAGGACGCGGACGTCCTGCTGGTGGTCGGCTCCGGCCTCGGCGAGCTCTCCTCGAACTACCACACGTTCAGGCCGCGCGGCCGGATCATCCAGATCGAGGCGGACGCGGGCAAGCTGGAGTCCAACCATCCGGCGCTGGGCATCCACGCGGACGCCAGGCTCGCCCTGTCCGCGCTCCTGGAGACGATCGAGGCGCCTCGCGTGGACCCGTCGGCGCCCGAGCGGGCAGCGGCGCTCCTCGCCCGGGTCCGCGAGCGGATCGCGGGGCAGGACCTCACCCTTGAGCAGGAGATCCTGGCCGCCGTCCGGGCAGCCCTGCCCGACGCGTCGCCGTCCTTCTGGGACATGACGATCCTCGCCTACTGGGCCTGGTCCGCCTTCGACGCGCGGCGCCCGAACACCATGCACTCGGCGCAGGGCGCGGGCGGCCTGGGCTACGGCTTCCCCGCCGCCCTCGGCGCGGCGGTCGCGGACCCCTCCCACCCGGTCCTCGCGGTCTCGGGCGACGGCGGCGCGATGTACTCGATCGCGGAGCTGGCCACGGCCCGGCAGTACGACCTGCCGGTGACGTGGCTGATCGTCGACGACGGGGGCTACGGCATCCTGCGGGAGTACATGTCGGACGCGTTCGGCGAGGCGACGGCGACGGAACTGACGCGGCCCGACTTCGTCGCCCTCGCGGAGTCCTTCGGGGTCCCGGGCGTCCGCACGACCCCGGAGACGCTCCGGGCCGACCTGGCGAAGGCGCTGGCCGAGCCGGGCCCGTCGGTGGTGGTACTCCCGGCGGTCCTGCGGATGTTCGAGCCGACGCACCTCTGAGGCGGTTGCGGCGGCGCGGGTTGCGGGAAAGTCCCGGCGACACGCCGAGTCTGACGGCGTATCGCCGGGACGTTGTTGCTGCGGCCGGGTGCGGCTCAGGGGGCGAGGCGTCCGGCCTTCAGCGCCGTGACGAACGAGGACCAGCCGGGCGGCTGGAAGAGCAGGGCGGGGCCGTGCGGTGCCTTGGAGTCGCGGACGGGGACGCCTCTCGGGTGGCCGTCCTGGACCTCGACGCAGCTGCCGGCTTGGTCGTTGCTGTACGTCGACTTGCGCCAGCCGGTCAGCGTGGAAGTGTTCGGGAGGGCGCCTTCAGTCATGGTCCACCTCAGTCGGTGAGTTGTCCGGCTTTGAGTGCTGTGATGAATGCCGACCAGTCCGGGGACGGGAAGACCAGGGCCGGGCCGTTGGGGGCTTTGGAGTCGCGGACCGGGACGCCTGCCGGGTGGCCGTCCTGGACCTCGACGCAGCTGCCGCCTTCGTCGTTGCTGTAGGAGGACTTCCGCCAGCCTGCCAGCGCTGACGCGTTCGGGATGGTTCGCTCAGTCATGGTCTCGGTAACCCTTTGCTGTTGCCCGAAGAAGATGCAGCGTCTCTTTGCGGGGAAGCGCGTTGGCCAATGTGAAATCGTAGCGGTGTTGCAGCTCCTGAACCACGGACGGACTGTCGTGGATCTTGCCCATGCGTAGCCCCTCCCCGTACGCCATAGGCGGTTGGTCCTCGAACCACATCAGCGTGAGCATGTTGTTCAAGAGGGGGTGGAGCCCCAACGTGAACGGCACCACATGCACCTGGATGCGACGGCTTTCGGCGAGGCATACGAGATGGTCGATCTGCTCCGCCATCACGCGGGGGCCACCAACGACCCGGCGCAGCACCGCCTCATCGAGCAGGGCCCACACTACGGGCGTCACCGGGTCCGCGAGGATCTTCGCGCGCTCCAGGCGTGTGACAAGGCGCCTGTCACATTCCTCCTCACTCACAGGAGGGAACGACGTGCCCAGAACCGCACGCGCGTACCCCTCCGTCTGGAGGATGCCGGGGACGAACGACAGGGCGAACTCCCGGATCATCGTCGCCTGTTGTTCGAGTTGCAGCGCCGACTGGAAGTACTCCGCCACCGCCGTATCGTCATCCGGCAGAAAGCTGCTCAGTACGTTCCCCGTGTTCAGCGCCTTGTCCAGGCGTCGTGCGTCCTCCTTGGAGGGGAGTCGGCGGCCCGCCTCGATGTGCGCGATGTGCGAACGCGTCATGACGGTCGCCGTGGCCAGCTCCTGTTGCGTCAGGCCCGCCGCCTCACGCTGGGCCCGCAACCAGTCCCCATAGATGTTGCTCATCGTCAACTCCCCTGTGACAGATGCCTTGTCACATCCGACCCTCTGGCGAGCCTAGACCGACCTGTTGCACTGTGTGAGCGAATCGCTACGCAGCGGGGCCGTGCGTAGCCCCCCGCCACAACCGGAGTTGACGCCATGCCGCACCCCCTGCGCCGCCGTCTCATCGAGCCGCTGCTGCGGCTGCCGTGGCCCGCCTCCGGGCGGCACCGGCTGTCCGAGAGGGCACGGCACCTCGCGACCCGCGGCGTCGAGGTGGTCGCGTGATCCACCGCAGCCACGACACGGGGGCGGCCACCCGGCCCCGGCTCCTTCCCTGGTCCACCCCCGACGGCCGCCCCTGTTACCTCGTCGGTGACGGAACCGGTCACGTCTCCCGCGTCGCCGACCGCGTCGAATCCGTCCAGCTCGGCATGGCCGACCAGATCCTCACGCACGCCGGTGACCTGACCGGTGACCCGGCGGCCACCGCGCCGCAGCTCCGCTACCTGGCCGCTCGCCTCGCCGAGTCGCTGCGGGATGTGAGCCGTATCGCACACAGCCGCGGGGACCGTCTCCCCGTGGCCCGGAATGACGGCGATTTCGGGGAGGGGCGTGAGGCGTAGGCGGCGGAGGCCGTTTTCTGGCAGGGGTGCCTTTCGGATAGCGTCCACGGACCCAAGGGAACGGGAACCCTCCATGACTCACCCGGCATCCGGGATATCCGGGCGCGCCCGCGTGCTCTCGTCGTCCACGCGCGCCCGCGTGCTCTCCGCGGGCCTCGCCGCGGCCGTCGTCGTACCGCTCGGTGCGGTCACGGCCGCCGGCCCCGCCGCGGCCGCCACCGCACCGAAGGTGACCTGCGCCTCCGCGCAGGCTGGTCTCGCCGCCACGCTCAGCCGGGACATCACCGCCGCGCTCAGGAACCGCAAGGGCACCGTCGCGGTCGGGCTCAGGGACCGGGGCACCGGCACCACCTGCGCCCTGCGGGCGACCACCTCGTTCGACTCGGCCAGCGTCGTCAAGGTGACCGTCCTCGCCGCGCTCCTGTGGGACGCCCAGAAGACCGGGCGGAAGCTGTCGGCACGCGAGAAGAGCCTCGCCACCGGCATGATCACGAAGTCCGACAACGCGGCCACCAGCACCCTGTGGCGGCAGCTCGGCGGTGCGGCCGGGGTCAAGGGCTTCCTGCGGGCCGCGGGGATGAGCCGCACCGTGCCGGGCCCGGGCGGCTCCTGGGGGCTCACCCGGATCAACGTCACGGACGAGGAGCGGCTGCTCTCCCTGGTCACCGGCGAGAACACCGTACTGACCGGCGCCTCCCGCTCCTACGTCCTGGAACTGATGGGCAAGGTCGTCCCCGCGCAGCGCTGGGGCACCCCCGCGGGCGCGCCGTCCGGCGTCTCGAAGCACGTCAAGAACGGCTGGCTCAAGCGGTCGACGCACGGCTGGCGCGTGCACAGCATCGGCACGTTCCACGGCGGCGGCCACGACTACACGATGTCCGTGCTCACCCACGGCAACACGACCATGGACTACGGCGTCGCCACGATCCAGGGCGTGGCCCGGGTCATCCACAGGGACCTGGCGTCCGCAGCACGGCGGCACGCCCCCGCGAGCCCCGGAAGCTGACCGAAAGCCCGCGCCTTCCCGCCCCCACTTTGTTACGGCGGGATGAAATCCGCCGCCCGCCGCGTTGGGCCTCTCGGCAGGTCAGGTCTACGGGAGGCAGCGCACGTGACGGAGGAACGGGGCGGTTCCGGCGGTCCGGAGGCGAAGAGCTGGGCCAAGAGGCTCGCCGGGTACGCGTGGCGGTATCCGAAGGACGTCGTGCTCGCGCTCGGCTCCTCGCTCGCCGGCATGGCCGTCATGGCCCTCGTACCGCTGATCACCAAGGTGATCATCGACGACGTCATCGGGCAGGACGGGCAGGGCGGCGGCAGGTCCATGGGGCCGTGGGCCGGGGCACTGATCGGTGCCGCCGTCCTCGTCTACATAGCCACCTACATCCGCCGCTACTACGGCGGCCGGCTCGCCCTCGACGTCCAGCACGACCTGCGCACCGAGATGTACGGAACGATCACGCGGCTCGACGGGCGGCGGCAGGACGAGCTGTCCACCGGGCAGGTCGTCGGCCGCGCCACCAGCGACCTCCAGCTCATCCAGGGGCTTCTGTTCATGCTGCCGATGACGATCGGCAACATCCTGCTCTTCGTGATCTCCCTGGTGATCATGGCGTGGCTCTCCCTGCCGCTCACCCTCGTCGCCCTCGCCGTCGCCCCCGCCCTCTGGTTCATCGCCCGCCGCTCCCGCTCCCGCCTGCACCCCGCCACCTGGTACGCGCAGGCCCAGGCCGCCGCCGTCGCCGGAGTGGTCGACGGCTCCGTCAGCGGCGTCCGCGTGGTGAAGGGCTTCGGGCAGGAGGAGCAGGAGACCGGGAAGCTGAGAGAGGTGGGGCGCAAGCTCTTCGCGGGGCGGCTGCGGACCATCAGGCTGAACTCCCGCTACACCCCCGCCCTCCAGGCCGTGCCCATGCTCGGCCAGGTCGCCATGCTGGCCCTCGGCGGCTGGCTCGCCGTGCGCGGGGAGATCACGCTCGGCACCTTCGTCGCCTTCTCCACCTACCTCGCACAGCTCGTCGGGCCCGTGCGGATGCTCGCCATGGTCCTCACCGTCGGCCAGCAGGCCCGCGCGGGCGTCGAGCGCGTCCTGGAGCTGATCGACACCGAGCCGAGCATGAGCGACGGGACCAGGGAACTGCCCGCCGACGCGCCCGCCACCGTCGAGTTCGACGACGTCGCCTTCGCGTACGAGGACGACCGGCCCGTCCTCGACGGGCTCTCCTTCCAGATAGCCCCCGGCGAGACCCTCGCCGTCGTCGGCTCCTCCGGCAGCGGCAAGTCGACCGTCTCGCTGCTCCTGCCGCGCTTCTACGACGTGACGCACGGCGCCGTCCTCATCGGCGGTCACGACGTGCGCGAGCTGACGCTCGACTCCCTGCGCGCCGCCATCGGACTCGTGCCCGAGGACTCCTTCCTCTTCTCCGACACCGTCGGCGCCAACATCGCCTACGGCCACCCCGGGGCCACCCGGGAGGAGATCGAGGCCGCGGCGCGGGCCGCCCAGGCCCACGGGTTCATCTCCGAGCTGCCCGACGGCTACGACACCAAGGTCGGCGAGCAGGGGCTCACGCTCTCCGGCGGCCAGCGCCAGCGCGTCGCGCTCGCCCGCGCCATCCTCACCGACCCCCGCCTCCTCGTCCTCGACGACGCCACCTCCGCCGTCGACGCCCGCGTCGAGCACGAGATCCACGAGGCCCTGCGCGGCGTCATGGCCGGGCGCACCACCCTCCTCATCGCCCACCGCCGCTCCACCCTCAACCTCGCCGACCGCATCGCGGTCCTCGACGGCGGACGCCTCGCCGACATCGGCACCCACCAGGAGCTGGAGGAGCGCTCGCCCCTCTACCGGCGCCTGCTCACCGACCCCGACGAGCTGGGCGGCGTCTCGCCCGGCCACGCGCTCCCCGTCGACGTGCCGGAGGACACCTCCGTACGCGACGAGCTGGACGCCGAGTTCGACGCCGAGCGCGGCATCACCCCCGCCCTGTGGACCGGCGACCGGGAGCCGAAGGACACCGCGCTCTCCGGGATGCCGTCCACGCCCGAGCTGCTCGCCCAGGTCGACGCGCTGCCCCCGGCCGACGACAAGCCCGGCATCGACGAGGCGCGGGCCGTCACGCCCGAGGAGTCCTACGGCCTGCGCAGGCTGCTCGCCGGCTTCGGCCTCCCCCTGCTGTTCAGCCTGCTGCTCGTCGCCGTCGACGCGGGCATGGGACTGCTGCTCCCCGTCCTGATCCGGCACGGCATCGACGAGGGCGTCACGCAGCTCGCCCTCGGCGCCGTCTGGACCGCCGCCGGCCTCGCGCTCGCCGCCGTGGTCGTGCAGTGGGCCGCGCAGACCGGCGAGACGCGGATGACGGGACGTACCGGGGAGCGGGTCCTGTACTCGCTGCGGCTGAAGATCTTCGCGCAGCTCCAGCGGCTCGGGCTCGACTACTACGAGCGGGAGCTGACCGGGCGCATCATGACCCGGATGACCACGGACGTGGACGCGCTGTCCACCTTCCTGCAGACCGGGCTCGTCACCGCCTTCGTCTCCGTCGTCACCTTCTTCGGCATCATGGTCGCCCTGCTCGTCATCGACGTGGAGCTCGCCCTCGTCGTCTTCGCGACGCTGCCGCTGCTCGTCGTCGGCACGTACTTCTTCCGCAGGTCCAGCGTGCAGGCGTACGAACTGGCGCGCGAACGCGTCTCCGTCGTCAACGCCGACCTCCAGGAGTCCGTGGCGGGACTCCGCATCGTGCAGGCCTTCCGGCGCGAGCGCTCCGGCGCCGAGCGGTTCGCGAAGAACAGCGACAGCTACCGCAAGGCCCGCATCCGGGGCCAGTGGCTGATCTCCGTCTACTTCCCGTTCGTGCAGTTCCTGTCGTCCGTGGCCGTCGTCGCCGTCCTCGTCGTCGGCGCGGGCCGGGTCGAGGCGGGCACGCTGACGACCGGCGCGCTCGTCGCCTACCTGCTCTACATCGACCTGTTCTTCGCGCCCGTGCAGCAGCTCTCCCAGGTCTTCGACGGCTACCAGCAGGCCACCGTCTCGCTCGGCCGCATCCAGGAGCTGCTCCAGGAGCCGACCTCGACCCGGGCCGCCGACGAACCCACGCGGGTGCGCTCGCTGCGCGGCGACATCGCCTTCGAGGACGTGCGCTTCGCCTACACCGGCGAGGAGGACGCCCTCAGCGACGTGAACCTGCGGATACCCGCCGGGCAGACCGTCGCCTTCGTCGGCGAGACCGGCGCGGGCAAGTCCACGCTGGTCAAGCTCGTCGCCCGGTTCTACGACCCGACGAGCGGGCGGGTCACCGTCGACGGCACCGACCTGCGCTCCCTCGACCTCACCTCGTACCGCCACCGCCTCGGCGTGGTGCCGCAGGAGGCCTACCTCTTCGCGGGCACGGTCCGCGACGCCATCGCCTACGGGCGCCCCGACGCCACCGACGCCCAGGTCGAGGCCGCCGCCCGCGCGGTCGGCGCGCACGAGATGATCGCCACCCTGGACGGCGGCTACCTCCACGAGGTCACCGAGCGCGGACGCAACCTCTCCGCCGGGCAGCGGCAGCTCATCGCGCTCGCCCGCGCCGAGCTGGTCGACCCCGACATCCTGCTCCTCGACGAGGCGACCGCCGCACTCGACCTCGCCACGGAGGCGCAGGTCAACCAGGCCACGGACCGCATCGCGGGCCGGCGCACCACGCTGGTCGTCGCCCACCGCCTCACCACGGCCGCCCGCGCGGACCGCGTCGTCGTGATGGACCACGGACGCGTCGCGGAGGACGGCACGCACGAGGAACTGCTCGCGCTCGACGGGCGGTACGCGCGGCTGTGGCGCACGTTCGTCGGGGAGCCGGTCGAGGCGGTGTGAGCGCGGCCGGGGGCGGACGGAGAAAAGCCGGGGAAAGCCGCAACCGTGGGGGCGGTGTGCCGCGTCCGTACATCAGTACGTTGATGCCGCAGTGGCGGGAGGGAACACCGTGAGCAGTGGTCGCGGCCGGGGCCGCATACGCCGGCGGCTGACGCTCGGCGCAGCCGGGCTCGCCGCCTCGCTCCTGCTGGCCCTCGCGGGCCCCGGCGTGGGCTCGGCGCACGCCCTCTCCGGCGTCTGCGCGGGGCACAAGGTACGGGTCCTGCCCTTCAGCAAGGGCCGGGTCGACGTCTTCAAGACCCGCGGCTACGTCTGCGTCGTGCTGGTCGCCAAGCGTCCCGGCGTCCGCAAGAGCATGTCGGTGAGCGTCCAGGCGCGCGGCAGCCGTGCCGTGCGGGACAAGGGGCGCTTCACCCACCGCGCGGGCCCCGTGACGGTCCACGCGGGGCACCGGTGCGTGCGCGTGACGGGGAAGATCAGCGGGCGGGGCGTCACCTCGGGGTGGATTCTCTGCTGACTTCGCCGCCTCCCCCGCATCCCCCGCATCCCCCGCGTCCGCCGAGGCGCGTCAGCCGCGCCTGAATGCCTCTGGTGCGGGCCCGGCCGCTCCGTTAGGTTCCGGGGCACTGCTGTGTCGACAGGGGAGGGTGCATGCGCAAGGCGCTCAGATGGCTGGTGTCGCTCGTCGTGCTGATAGGCACGGTGGGCGCGGCCGGAGCGACGTCCGGAGCGGCCACCGCCGCCGACCGGACCACCGCCGGCGAGCGGCCCACCACCGCCGGACCGGACATCAAGGACAGGCTGCTCGCCATACCCGGCATGAGCCTCGTCGAGGAGAAGCCGTACCCCGGCTACCGCTTCTTCGTCCTGGACTACACCCAGCCGGTGGACCACCGCCGCCCCTCCAAGGGCACGTTCGAGCAGCGCCTGACGGTCCTGCACAAGGACACCAGCCGCCCCACGGTCTACTACACCAGCGGCTACAGCGTCTCCACGAACCCCAGCCGCCGTGAGCCGACGCAGATCGTCGACGGCAACCAGATCTCCATGGAGTACCGCTTCTTCTCGTCCTCGCGCCCCGACCCGGCCGACTGGTCCAAGCTCGACATCTGGCAGGCCGCCACCGACCAGCACCGCATCCACCGGGCGCTGAAGCCCGTCTACGGCAAGAAGTGGCTGGCCACCGGCGTCTCCAAGGGCGGCATGACGGCGACGTACTACGAGCGCTTCTACCCCCGCGACATGGCCGGCGTCGTCTCCTACGTCGCGCCCAACGACGTGGTGGACAAGGAGGACTCGGCGTACGACGCGTTCCTCGCGAACGTCGGCACCAAGGAGTGCCGCGACCGCATCCAGGCCGTGCAGCGCGAGGCGCTGGAGCGCAGGAAGCCGCTGTCGAAGAAGCTCGCGGCCCTCGCCGCCGCGGAGAACCGCACCTTCAAGACCGTCGGCACCCTGGACAAGGCATTCGAAGCGGTCGTCCTCGATCTGACGTGGGGCTTCTGGCAGTACCAGCCCGCGGCCACCGCCTGCGGCGAGATCCCGGACGCCGCCACCGTGTCCGACCAGGACCTCTTCGACTACGTCGACGCCGTGGGCGGCTGGTCCTCCTACACCGACCAGGGCCTTGAGCCGTACACGCCGTACTACTACCAGGCGGGCACGGAACTCGGCGCGCCCACCATCGGCCAGCCCTGGCTCGGCGACTTGAGCCGCTACGGCTACCAGCCGCCGCGGAACTTCGTGCCCCGCGACATCCCGATGGAGTTCAGGCCGGGCGCGATGCGGGACGTCGACCGCTGGGTGCGGCACCACGCGCACCGGATGATGTACGTGTACGGCGAGTACGACCCGTACGGCGCCGAGCGGTTCCGTCCCGCGCGGGGCGCCAAGCACGACTCGTACGTCTTCACGGCCCCCGGCGCCAACCACGGGGCGACGGTCGGGCAGCTCGTCCCGGCGGAGAAGGCGAAGGCCACGCAGCGGATCAAGGCGTGGGCGGGTGTCTCCACCGCGACGTCGAAGCCGCTGGCCGAGTACGACGCGCGGCTCGACCGCAGGGACGTCAAGAAGGAGATGACGCTGCGGCCGTGACCGGTTCGGCGCATCCGACGGGACGGGTCCCGCCGAGGGTGACGTACAGCGCGGTCGCCGGGCCGCACAGGGCGCGGCTCCGCACCGCCGAGGCGACCCGGTACTCGGGGGCCCGCCCGCCGCTCCCGTCGCAGGCGGTCTCCCGGACCTCGCCCCGCCGGGCGGAGTAGACGCAGTCGCCCACGACGGTCCTCGGACCGCCGCCGCCCCCGGGGTCGCCGGGGTGCGGCGGTTCGAGGTTGCGCATGCAGGCGTGGCCCCGGGGCACCGCGCCGTCGCCGTCCTCGTCCTCGGCGGGCCTGCTCTCGCTGATGTGCAGCACGAAATCGGTGCGCGCCGGGCAGGCGGGGCCCTGCCGCCCCTTGCCGTGGTGCCGCGCGAGCACCCGTGCCGCCGCCCGCTCGCTGGTGCACGGCACCTCCGAGAACCCGGCCCGCCCCCGTGAGCTGCACTCGTCGACGGCGAGGAACACCTCGCCGTGGCCCGAGGGGCGCGACGCCACCGCCGTGCGGCCGTCCGTGCCCTCCGCGCCGCCGGACCTCTGGCAGCCGGTCAGCGTGACCGCCGCGGCGAGCAGCAGCGCGCAGAGCGTCCCCGTGGCCGCGCGCGGCGCGGCGTTGCAGGCAAGCATGGCGTTCCCCCCGATACGTGCGCTCCAGCGTGACCCCGGGGAGCGGGGGCGTGCCAGGCACGGAGGGTGCTTTGCGGCGATCGGCGGTGCGGCGCCGACGGACCCGCGTAGGCGTCAGTACGTCAGCCCGTGGCCGACCGGGTACAGCACCTGCGCCGGGTCGTCCGCCCGCCGCACCGGCACCGGCAGCCGTCCGCGCGGTGTGGTGCGGCCCGCGATCACCCGGGCGGCGGCGCGCAGTTCGACGTCGGTCCAGGAGTACGAGGCGAGCGCCGCGTCGACGTGGGGGAGGCGGGCCACGTCGTAGGGGTTGCGGATCGCGAGGGCGACGACGGGCACACCGGTGGCCTTGAGCGCGGCCACCAGGGCGGCCTGGCCGTCCGCCGCCCCGGCGTCCCCGGCGGGCAGCGCCGCGAACAGCGCGGCGTTCGCGGCCTGGGTGTTGTCCCGCGCCGTGGCCGCGTGCGTCGCGACGTTGTACGTCGCCACCACGACCGCGTCCACGCCCTCCGCGGCGGCCACCGCCTTCTCGATCAGCGCCGCATCCGGCGAGGTGCCCGTCGGCAGGGCGGTGGCGGTGAAGCCGAGGCCGGTCAGGGTCTTGGCGAGGACCGACGTGGGCGGGCCCGTCGTGCCCGAGGGCGAGCGCGGGTCGGCGCCGACCACCAGGACGTCGCGGTGCGTGCGGGGCGACAGCGGCAGCGTGTCGCCGTCGTTGCTCAGCAGCGTCGTCGTGGCGTCGGCGATGCGGTCGGCCGCCGCCAGGTGCGCGGCGCCGCCCACGGCGGGGTCCGTCCCGGCCATGAGGTCCGGGGCCGCCGTGCCGTCCTCGGCGATCAGGCCGACCCGCGCCTTCATGCGCAGGACGCGCAGCACGGACGCGTCGACGCGGTCCTCGCTCAGCTCGCCGTCGGCGACCGCCTGGAGCACCGCGTCCCACGCGACCTGCGGCTGCGGCGGGTTGAGGAGCTGGTCCACGCCCGCCTTCAGCGCCAGTACGGCCACGCGGTCGTCCCCGTACTTCGTGCGCACGCCCCGCATCGCCAGCGAGTCCGTGGCGATCACGCCGTCGTAGCCCAGCTCCTCGCGCAGGACGCCCGTCACGATGGGGTACGAGAGCGTCGCAGGGTCGCCCGACGGGTCGAGGGCGGGCACCACGATGTGGGCCGTCATCACGGAGTCCGTGCCCGCGGCGACCGCCGCGCGGAAGGGCGGCGCGTCGTACCTCTCCCACTCCTCGCGGGTGTGGTGGATGTGCGGCAGTTCGGTGTGGCTGTCGTCCGTCGTGTCGCCGTGCCCGGGGAAGTGCTTGGCGGCCGTCGCGATGCCCGCGCTCCGGTAGCCCTCGATCTGCGCCGTCACGAAGCGGGCGACCGCCTCCGGATCGGAGCCGAAGGAGCGTACGCCGATGACCGGGTTGCCCGGATCGACGTTCACGTCGGCGGCGGGCGCGTGGTCCTGGCGGATGCCGAGGGCGCGCAGCTCGGTGCCCGCGATCCGGGCCGCCTCGCGGGCGTGCTCGGGCGAACCGGAGGCGCCCAGCGCCATCGCGCCGGGCAGGAGCGTCGCGGGGGCGCCCACGCGGGCCACGGCCCCGTGCTCCTGGTCCACGGAGATCAGTACGGGGATGCCCGAGGGGAGCGCCCGGGCCGCCGCCTGCTGGATGCCCCGGGAGAGGTCGGCGATCTGGTGCGGGGAGCGGGTGTTGTGGGCCCAGCCGAAGTAGATGATGCCGCCGAGGTGGTAGCGGGCGATCAGTCCGGCCGCGTCGTCGACGCCGAACTCCTTGCGGTTCACGTCGATGTCCTGCTGGTCGGGCGCGGTGGCCGTGTGCCCGTACACGTGCATCACGAAGAGCTGGCCGACCTTCTCCTCCAGGCTCATCCTCGCGACGAGGGCGCGGAGCGTGTGGTCGTCGGGCTGGGGCACGGGCGCTCCTGCGGGCCGAAGGAAACTTTCAGGAGCTACGGATATCCCGAAGATTTCTGCCGGTCAAGGGCGGGGCGGACGTGAGGGGCCGTCACCGGCGCTGTGTGGAAGGGGGCGCACCGGTGACGGCGGGCTGCCGGCCGCAGGCGGCGGAGAGGGTGGTCAGCGTTCGCAGCCAGCAGCGATGCCGACACCGCCCTGCGGAGACTCACCGGCAGCGTGCCGGTTGGACGGACGGGGGCGGGCATGGGTTCCCGGTTCCGGCGAAGTGGTGCGGGGAGAGCCCTGCCGTGTTCCGGTGCCTCCCGGCGCTACGGGGTCCAGTGGGCCTGGAGGGCTTCGACCGCGGCGGTGATGGCGGGGCGGCGTGCGGCCCCGGTGCGCCACAGCGCGTACAGGCGGCGCACCGGCAGGGGGTCGAGGCGGACCGTGACCGCCCCCTCCGGCAGCGGCCCGCGGCCCAGGCGGGGGATCAGGGCGATGCCGAGCCCGGCGGCGACGAGCGCCACCAGCGTGGGGTTCTCCTCCGCCGTGTGGGCGATGTCGGGCTCGCACCCCGCCTCCCTGAGCGTGCGCACGAGCCAGTCGTGGCAGACGAGCCCCGGCGGCTGCGCGATCCAGCGCTCGCCGCGCAGGTCCTCGCGGCGTACGGAGGAACGGCCGGCGAGCCGGTGCCCGACCGGCACGAGGAGGTCGCACAGGTCGTCGCCGATGACGGCCTGCTCCACGCCCGGCGGCGCCGGCAGCGGAGCGATGTCCCAGTCGTGGGCCACCGCCAGGTCGACCGCCCCCCTGGCCACCAGGTCGACGGAGAGGTGCGGGTCGACCTCCGACATGCGGGCGTCGAGCGCCGGATGCCGCTCCGCGAGATCGGCGAGGACCCGCGGCATGAGCCCCCGCGCCGCCGAGGCGAACGCGGCGACGGCCAGCCGCCCCGCGGGCACCCCGCGCCGCTCCTCCAGCTCGGTCTCGGCCCGTTCGACGAGGGACATCAGCCGCCCCGCCGTCTCGACGAGGAGCAGGGCCTCGTCGGTGAGCGCCACCCCCGGCCGCGGCGTTCGAGGAGGGTGGTCCGCGTCTCCCGCTCCAGCTTCGCTATCTGCTGCGAGACCGCCGAAGGGGTGTAGCCGAGCGCGGTGGCCGCCGCGCCCACCGTCCCGTGCACGGAGACGGCGTGCAGCGCGCGCAGCCTGGCGAGATCGAGCACGGGTCCCTCCATGGAGCAGCTCTTGCCCGCGCTCACGCACCGGCTGAGCACCAGCGGACGCATCACCGTCATACGTAAGCGTTGCTTCATCCAACCATGCAGAGATCCGTGCTGGTGCTACATGGTCCGGTCAAGTGATCCTCGACGCATGCGCCCCGTACACCTCTGCCTCGCCGTCCTCGTCGCCGCCCTGTGGGGCGTCAACTTCGTCGTCATCGAAGTGGGGCTCGACCACTTCCCGCCGCTGCTCTTCTCCGCCCTGCGCTTCCTCGTCGCGGCCCTGCCCGCCGTCTTCTTCGTGGGGCGCCCCAAGGTCGCGTGGAAGTGGATCGTGGGGGTGGGACTCACCCTCGGCGTGGCCAAGTTCGGGCTGCTCTTCGTCGGCATGGACGCCGGGATGCCCGCCGGGCTCTCCTCGCTGGTCCTGCAGATCCAGGCCGTCTTCACCGCCCTCTTCGCCGCCGTGGCGCTGAGCGAAAGGCCCGGACGCGTACGGGTCATCGGCATGGCCGTCGCCCTTGCCGGGATCGGCGTCGCGGCCGTCGACGAGGGGGAGACCGGGCCGCTCACCGCCTTCGCGGTGGTCATCGGCGCGGCGGCGTGCTGGGGCGTCTCCAACGTCCTGACCCGCAAGGCGTCGCCGTCGGACTCGCTGAACTTCATGGTGTGGGTGAGCACCGTCCCCGTCCTGCCGCTGCTCGGCCTCTCCCTGCTCTTCGAGGGGCCCGGGCGGGACGCGGACGCCCTGCGCTCCCTCGACTGGCCGGGCGCGGGGATCATCGTCTACGTCGCCTGGGTCACGACCGTCTTCGGCTTCGGCGTCTGGGGGTTCCTGCTGCGCCGCTACCCCGCGTCCACCGTCGCCCCGTTCTCGCTCCTCGTACCCGTCTTCGGCGTCGTCGGCGGCCCTCTTCCTCGGCGAGCCGGTGGGCGGCCTGCGCTGGTGCGCGGCGGCCCTGCTGGTGGGCGGCGTGGCGCTCACCTCGTTCGCCGGACCGGGTGGCGTCAGGCCGAGCGGCCCAGCAGGCGTGACAGGTACGCACGCCCCGGGCCGAGCAGGGGCGGCAGCGGTGCCGCCGCCTCGTACCAGCGCTTCTCGTACTCCCAGCACAGCCAGCCGTCCCAGCCCTCCGCGCTGAGCAGCGCCACGGTCTCGGCGAGCGGCAGCGTGCCGGTGCCGAGGGCGAGCGGGGTCGTGTCGTGCGGGGACGCGATGTCCTTGACCTGGACGTAGCCGAGGTAGGGGGAGAGGGCCGCGAAGCTGTCGGCGACCGGCTCGCCGCCGAGCAGGGTGTGCATGACGTCCCACAGCGCGCCGACCCGGCGGTGCCCGACCGCGCCGAGGACCCGGGCGGCGTCCGCCGCCGTGCGGTGCGAGTCGTGGGTCTCCAGGAGGATGCGCACACCGGCGTCCGCGGCGTACCCCGCGGCGGCGCCGAGCCGCCTCGCGGCCGTCGCGTCGGCGTCCGCCGCGCTCTGCCCGGTGCCGCCGCCGGGGAAGACGCGGACGAAGGGGGCGCCGACGTCACGGGCCAGGGCGACGAGCGAGCGCACCTCGTCGAGGACGGGCTCGTCGTCGCCGGGCGCGGCCACGCGCGCGTACCCGGCGATGCCGAGGACGTCCACGCCGGCCGCCTTGAACTCGGCGGCGACGTCCGCCCGCTCGACGAGGCCGAGCCCGGGGTGCACGGGCTCCTCGGGGTGCGCGCGCAGCTCCACGCCGTGGTAGCCGTGGCCGGTGGCGAGCCGCAGTACGTCGCCGAGGGGCAGGCCGGGCACGCCGAGGGTGGAGAAGGCGAATCTCATGGTCCGACAGTAGGCGGCGGGACCGCACGGTCAAGCCTCCGCCGTCAGGCGGGCCTGTCGCCCAGGGGCAGCCGCCAGTCCTGCCCGACGAGGTCGGCGCCGAAGGAGCGGTGCGGCTTCTCGTCGACGAGGACGAAGCCGTGGCGCTGGTAGATCACACGGGCGGCGGCGAGCACGTCGTTGGTCCAGAGCACCATCTCCCGGTACCCGGCCTCGCGCGCGAAG
The DNA here is from genome assembly GCF_040654435.1 of Streptomyces sp. NPDC050703. Taxonomy (NCBI): domain Bacteria; kingdom Bacillati; phylum Actinomycetota; class Actinomycetes; order Kitasatosporales; family Streptomycetaceae; genus Streptomyces; species Streptomyces sp. NPDC050703. The sequence goes on along the minus strand of NZ_JBFAHX010000008.1, from coordinate 112,414 downwards.
CCGACGCAGGCGCTCACGAGGCGGTCCCCGATCCCCAGGCCGCGCGCGTCCGGCTCGACGAGCAGGAGGCGGAGCCGTGCCGTGCCGGGGTTCTTGTCGCGCACGCACATCACGCTCCCCGCCGGGTGCCCGTCGAGCTCGGCGATCCACACCCGCTCCAGGTGCGGGTCGTGGTCCTGGGCGAAGTCCGCGACGATGCGGGCGACCAGCCCTTCGTACTCGGTGTTCCATCCGTACTCGGCGGCGTACAGCGCGGCGTTGCGCTGCACGATCCAGCCGAGGTCGCCCGCCCGCGGCTCCCGCAGTCTCACACCGCCGCGCCGCCGCCCGGTGCCTTCGAGGATGTCCCGCACGGTGCGCATGGCCGTCGTGAGGCGGACCCGCTCCGCGGCCGGTACGTCGGCGACGAGCGAGCCGACGGCTTCCCGCGAGCGCTCGTCGAGCAGGTCGGCGGCGTCGCGCCCCCGCGTGGTCAGCGTGATGCGCTGCCGTCGCGGGTCGGGCGCGGACGGCGCCCGCTCCACGAGCCCGTCCCGCTCGAACTTGGCGAGCAGCCGGCTCAGGTACCCCGCGTCGAGGGAGAGCGCGACCCGCAGGTCGGCCGCGTCGGTGTGCGGCGAGTGCGCCAGCTCGTACAGGACGCGCGACTCGGTGAGGGTGTACGGCACGTACAGATGGCGGCTGTAGTCCAGGGCGCCGATGAGGTTGGTGTAGAAGCGGTTGAAGGCCCGCATCTCCTGGATGGGCGCGCGCATCGCCGACGGCGTCCGCACCGTCTTCTCCAGCGGTTTCGTCATGAGGATCACCCGACTTACCTTTGACTGAGTCAACAGTACGCCGGGCCGGGCGCCGACGGAAGTCCGCTGCCGCCACTCAGAGGAACGCGAGGCGCACGCCGAGCGCCGCGAAGGCCGCGGCGAAGGTGCGGCGCATCCGGCAGACGACCCGGGGGCGGCCGATGACGTGGTGGCGCATGGCCGCGGCGAAGCGCCCGTAGGCCATGAAGACCACGAACGTCATCAGCATGAAGTACGCGCTGAGTTCGGTCATGCGCAGCAGGGCGTACGGCTCGCCGGCGCTCACGAACTGCGGCAGGAACGCGAAGAAGAACAGGGTCAGCTTCGGATTGAGGACGTTGATCAGCACGGCCGTCAGGATCGTGCGCCCCGCAGACCGCGGCTCCTGCTCCCGCTCGGCGGTCAGGTCGCTCTTGTCCCGCAGCGTGCTCCACGCCATGTGGAGCAGGTAGGCCACGCCGAGGTACTTCAGGGTCTCGAACGCGACCGCGCTGGCGTTGAGCAGCGCCGCGAGGCCCGTGATCGCGGCGACCATGTGCGGGACCACGCCCAGCGTGCAGCCGACGGACGCGATGACGGCGGCCCGTGTGCCCTGCGACAGGCCCGCCGCGATCGTGAACAGCGCCCCGGTGCCGGGCGTCACGCAGACGACGAGGGAGGTGAGGAAGAATTCCATGCCTCGACCCTGTCGCCACAATGGCTCCATGAACAGGTCCAAAGGATCTCCCACGGACAGGGCCATAACACCGCCGGCGCCCGGGAGCGCGGGGCCGCACCCACCGGTCGCGCACCCACCGGTCGCGCACCCACCGGTCGCGTACCCACCGGTCGCGCACCCACCGACCGTCCCGCCGCCGCGGCCCGCCGACGGGCGCCGCCCCGCCGCGACGTCCGACTTCCTCCAGCTGGACCCGCGTACCGCGCCCAGGGGCGGTCTCGCGGACTGGCTGGCGCGGGAGATCCGGTCCGCCATCGCGGACGGCCGGCTCGCCACCGGCAGCCGACTGCCCGCCACCCGCACCCTCGCCGACGAGCTCCGCGTCTCCCGCGGTGTGGTGACCGAGGCCTACCGGCGGCTCGGCGAGGACGGGCACGTGGCCGGCCGGCGGCGCGGCGGCACCGTCGTCCTCGCCGTACCGCACCGCCCCGCGCCCGCCCCGGCGCCGCCCCCCGAGGCCCCCGCCGCCCGGCACCTCTTCACCGCACCCCCGGGCCCCGACGTCTTCGAGGCCCTGCGCGCCGCCCCCGCCCGCGTCGACCTCACCCCCGGCCGGCCCGACCTCGCCGCCTTCCCCCGCACGGCCTGGCTGCGCGCCGAGCGCGCCGCACTCGCGGACTTGTCCCCGGCCGCCTTCGGGTACGGGGACCCGCGCGGCGCCCCGGCCCTGCGCGAGGCCGTCGCGCGCTGGCTCTCCCGCAACCGCGGGATCAACGCCGGCCCCGACGACGTGATGATCGTCAACGGCACGGCCCAGGCGCTGCGGCTCCTCGTCGACGTCCTGCGCGCCGAGGGCGTCGACCGCGTGGCCGTGGAGGACCCGGGGTCGCTCGGTGTCCGCCAGCACCTGCACCCGCTGCCCACCCCGCCCGTCCCGGTCGACGCGCAGGGCGTCCGCGTCGACGCCCTGCGTGCCGAGGGCGCCGCCGCCGTCCTGCTCACGCCCGCCCACCAGTTCCCCACCGGCGTCGTGCTCGGCGGCGAGCGCCGCCGCGCGCTGATGGAGTGGGCCCGTGAGGGCGGCCTGATCATCGAGGACGACTACGACGCCGAACACCGCTACGACCGCCCGGCCGTCCCCGCCCTCCGTGCCCAACTCCCCGAACACGTCTGCTACACCGGCAGCGTCTCCAAGCTCCTCGCGCCCGCCCTGCGCATCGGCTGGCTGCTCGCCCCGCGCGCGTACCGCCCCGCCCTCGTGGACGCCAGGCGCCTGGCCGACCTCGGCAGCGCCGCGCTCCCGCAGGCGTCGCTGGCCCGCCTGATGGAGAGCGGCGACCTGGAACGCCACCTGCGCCTGATCCGCGGCCACCACCGCCGCCGCAGGGACGCGATGATCGCGGGCATCCGCACCCACCTGCCGGGCGCCACGGTCCACGGCGCGGCGGCGGGCCTGCACTTGACGCTGACGTGGCCCCACGAGGCGGACACGGACGCGGCCGGGGGCACGGCGGCCGACGCCGACACGGCGCTGGCGACCGCGGCCCTGCGCAGCGGCATCAAGGTCCACCCGCTGTCCTGGCACACCCAGCGCCCCCACCCCCCGGGCCTGGTCCTGGGCTACGCGGCCGTCCCCCCGGCCCCCCTCACGGAGGCGCTGGCGGAACTGGGCCGCCTGGCACGGGCGCAGAACATCAGGGGGCTGCGGGAAGGTCCCGGCGATAGGCGGTGAACGGGGTGCTCCGGGCGGGCCTTCCCTGCGGCGCCCTACGCCGGAGCGCCGGTCGAACCCCGCACCATCAGCTCGCCCCTCACCGTGGCCACGTCCCCCGCGGGCGCCCCTTCCTTGCCCATGGCGATGCGGCCCGCCCGCGCACCCGCCTCGTACAGCGGGAGGCGGACGGTCGTCAGCGCGGGGACGGCGTCCACGCTGAACGGCAGATCGTCGAAGCCCGCCACGGAGACGTCGTCGGGGATGCGCAGCCCGTGGTCGCGCAGTGCCGCGCAGGCGCCGAGCGCCACCGTGTCGTTGGCGGCGACCACGGCGGTGATGCCGGGGGCGCGGCGCAGGAGTTCGGCGGTGGCCTCGTGGCCGGAGCGGCGGTCGTAGCGGCCGTGGACGGTGAGCGCCGGGTCGTCGGCGATGCCGTGCGCGGCCAGCGCCTCCCGGTGGCCCTCCAGGCGGTGGCGGGTGGTGGTGCGCTCCTCCGGACCCGCGATGTAGCCGATGCGGCGGTGGCCGAGGGCGATGAGGTGCTCGGCGATCCGCCGTCCGCCGCCGCGGTTGTCGAAGGTGAGCGCCACCGCGTCGGTGCCGGGCGCGGGCGGCCGGCCGCAGAGCACCACCCGTGAGCCCGCGTCCGCGAGGCGCCGCAGCTTCCCGGCCACGGCGGCGGCGTGGTCCGGGTCCTCGACCGCGCCGCCGGTGAGGACCACGGCGGCGGCGCGCTGGCGCTGGAGGAGCGTGAGGTAGGTCAGCTCGCGCTCGGGGGAGCCGCCGGTGTTGCAGACCACGGCGAGCCGCTCGCCGCCCGCGCGTCCCCCGGGGCCGCCGATCTCGGACTGCACCGCGCCCGCCATGATCCCGAAGAAGGGGTCCGCGATGTCGTTGACCAGGATGCCGACCAGGTCGGACGTGGCCGCGGCGAGTGCGCTCGCGGGGCCGTTCAGGACGTAGTCGAGGTCGTCCACCGCGCGCAGGACGCGCTCGCGGGTGGCGGCCGCCACCGGGTAGTTGCCGTTCAGCACGCGGGAGACGGTGGCGGGGGAGACCTGCGCGCGGGCCGCCACGTCCGCCAGGGTCACGGTCATCTCGTCGTCCTTCGGTCACTGCCGTGGCCCGGAGCCCTTGTCCGGACCTTGTGCGGCAGGCTAGCTTCTGTCTGGGTAGAAAGCGCTTGCTACGGCGGCCGGGGGCCGTCTTGACGGAGGGACTTTCGTGACACGCAAGACGGTGCGCATCGCCATGAACGGCGTCACGGGACGCATGGGCCACCGCCAGCACCTGGTCCGCTCGATCCTGGCCCTCCGCGAACAGGGCGGCCTCGACATCGGCGAGGGCACCGTGCTGTGGCCGGAGCCCGTCCTGGTCGGCCGCAGGGAGCTCGCGCTGCGCGCCCTGGCCGACCGCTACGGCCTGGAGCACGTCTCGACCGACCTCGACGCCGTCCTCGCCGACCCGTCCGTGGACATCTACTTCGACGCGCAGGCCACCTCCGCCCGTGAGGACGCCGTCGAGCGCGCCATCGCCGCGGGCAAGCACGTCTACACCGAGAAGCCGTCCGCCACCGGCCTCGCGGGGGCCCTGGACCTCGCCCGCCGCGCCGAGGAGGCGGGGATCAAGCACGGCGTCGTCCAGGACAAGCTCTTCCTGCCGGGGCTGCTCAAGCTGAAGCGGCTCATCGACGGCGGCTTCTTCGGCCGCGTCCTGTCGGTGCGCGGCGAGTTCGGCTACTGGGTCTTCGAGGGCGACTGGCAGCCCGCCCAGCGCCCGTCGTGGAACTACCGCGCTCAGGACGGCGGCGGCATCGTCGTCGACATGTTCCCGCACTGGGAGTACGTGCTCCATGAACTGTTCGGGCGCGTGCGCACCGTCCAGGCGCTCACCGCCACGCTCGTCCCGCGGCGCTGGGACGAGCGGGACAAGCCCTACGACGCCACCGCCGACGACGCCGCCTACGGCATCTTCGAACTGGAGGGCGGCGTCGTCGCGCAGATCAACTCCTCCTGGGCGGTGCGCGTCAACCGCGACGAGCTGGTGGAGTTCCAGGTCGACGGGGTCGAGGGGTCCGCCGTCGCGGGCCTGCGCAACTGCCGCGTGCAGCACCGCGGTACGACCCCGAAGCCCGTGTGGAACCCGGACCTGCCCGCCACCCACTCCTTCCGCGACCAGTGGCAGGAGGTGCCCGACAACGGCGAGTTCGACAACGGCTTCAAGGCCCAGTGGGAGCTGTTCCTCAAGCACGTCTACGCCGACGCCCCCTACCGCTGGGACCTCCTGGCGGGCGCCCGCGGCGTCCAGCTCGCCGAACTCGGCCTGAGGTCCGCCGCCGAGGGCCGCCGCGTCGACGTACCGGAGATCGCGCCGTGACCGCCCTCCTGCTCCCCGTCGCCGGCGGCGGCACGCGCGCGTACACCCCGCGCACCGAACCGCCGCCGGCCACGGCGGGCGGCCCGCCGCTCACCTCGCGCACCGTCCTCTCCGCCGCCCACGTCGTCGCCGACCCGTTCGCCGACGTCTCGCCCGACGGCCCCGCGGCCGTCGACTGGGACGCCACGCTCGCCTTCCGCCGCCACCTCTGGTCGCACGGCCTCGGCGTCGCGGAGGCCATGGACACCGCCCAGCGCGGCATGGGCCTCGACTGGGCGGGAGCGGCCGAGCTGATCCGCCGCTCGGCAGCGGAGGCCGAGGCGGTCGGCGGGCGCATCGCCTGCGGCGCCGGCACCGACCAGCTGACCCCGCCCGCCACGCTCCCGCGGGTCGTCCAGGCGTACGAGGAGCAGCTGGCCCTCGTGGAGGAGGCCGGCGCCCAGGTGATCCTGATGGCGTCGCGGGCCCTCGCGGCGGCGGCCACCTCGCCGGACGACTACCTGGAGACGTACGGCCACCTCCTGCGCCAGGCGAGCGAGCCGGTGATCCTGCACTGGCTCGGCCCCATGTTCGACCCGGCCCTTGAGGGCTACTGGGGCTCGACCGACCTGGACGCCGCGACGGAGACCTTCCTGGAGGTCATCGCCGCCCACCCCGACAAGGTCGACGGCATCAAGGTCTCCCTCCTGGACGCCGGGCGCGAGATCGCCCTGCGCCGCCGCCTGCCGCGGGGCGTGCGCTGCTACACCGGCGACGACTTCCACTACCCCGAACTGATCGCGGGCGACGACCACGGCTTCAGCCACGCCCTGCTGGGCGTCTTCGATCCCCTGGGGCCGCTGGCCGCCGAGGCGGTACGGGCGCTCGACACCGGGGACGTGAAAACCTTCCGCGGGCTCCTCGACCCCACCGTCGAGCTGTCGCGCCACCTGTTCGAGGCACCCACCCGCTACTACAAGACCGGCGTGGTCCTCCTCGCCTGGCTGGCCGGGCACCAGACGCACTTCTCCATGGTGGGCGGCCTCCAGTCGGCCCGCTCCCTGCCGCACCTGGCCCGCGCCTACGAACTCGCCGACGGCCTCGGCCTGTTCCCCGACCCGTCACTCGCCGCCGCCCGCATGCGGGCCCTGCTGACCGTCCACGGAGTCCCGCGATGAGCGCCGCCCCGCCCCTGTCCCGGCTCAGCGTCAACCAGGAGACCGTCAGGCAGTGGTCCCTGCCCGAACTGGCCGAGGGCTGCGCGCGGGAGGGCATCACCTCGGTCGGCCTCTGGCGAGCGCCCGTCCAGGCGTACGGGGTCGAGCGCGCCGCCCGCCTCATGCGCGAGGCGGGCCTCGCGGTGACCAGCCTGTGCCGGGGCGGCTTCCTCACGGACATCGGGGAAGCGGCACGCACGCGTGCCCTCGACGACAACCGCGCCGCGATCGACGAGGCGGCGGCGCTCGGCACGGGCACGCTGGTCCTGGTCTCCGGCGGCCTGCCGCCCGGCAGCAAGGACCTCGCGGGGGCCAGGGAGCGCGTCGCGGACGGCCTCGCGCTCCTCGGGCCCTACGCCGAGGAGCGCGGCGTGCGCCTGGCCATCGAGCCGCTGCACCCGATGTTCGCCTCGGACCGCTGCGTCGTCTCCACCCTCGGCCAGGCGCTCGACCTCGCGGAGCGCTTCCCGGCGCACCAGGTGGGCGTGGTCGTGGACACGTACCACGTCTGGTGGGACGACCAGGCGCCCTCGCAGATCGCGCGGGCCGGCGCGGGCGGACGCCTGCACGCCTTCCAGCTCGCGGACTGGATCACTCCGCTGCCCGCGGGCGTCCTCCTCGGCCGCGGCCAACTGGGGCAGGGCAGCGTCGACTTCAGGGCCTTCCGCGCACTGGTGGACGCCACCGGGTACGACGGGCCGATCGAGGTCGAGATCTTCAATGAGGCGCTGTGGGAGCGGGACGGCGCCGAGGTGCTGCGGGAGACGGCCGAGCGCTTCCGCACGCACGCGTGAGCCGACGTTCCTCCGCGACAAATTCTCCGCGACGGCGTGCAACCCTTCGGCCACGAACCGTGTCGTACTCTGCGTCAGGACTTCCTGAGGCGGATCTGGGGGGATCGATCCGGGGGAACCAGGGGGGTATCCGGGGGGATACACGGGATTCCTGGCACGGGGGAGGGAGCGAAGGGGCCCGGTCCACGGACCGGGCCCCTTCGATGTCCGGGCGGCGTTCCGGCTGTCGGTGCCGGGCTGTAGCGTCGGATCATGTCGAGTCCAGCAGCGGCGGCCGCGGTACTAGAGGGGGTCCTCGAACGCATCACGTATGCCAACGAGGAGACGGGTTACACCGTGGCGCGCGTCGACACCGGGCGCGGCGGTGGCGACCTGCTCACCGTCGTCGGCTCGCTGCTCGGCGCGCAGGTCGGCGAGTCCCTGCGCATGCAGGGCCGCTGGGGCTCCCACCCGCAGTACGGCAAGCAGTTCACCGTGGAGAACTACACGACGGTGCTGCCCGCCACCATCCAGGGCATCCGCCGCTATCTCGGCTCCGGACTCATCAAGGGCATCGGCCCCGTCATGGCCGACCGCATCACCACCCACTTCGGCGTGGACACCCTCGACGTCATCGAGACCGAGCCGAAGCGGCTCGTGGAGGTGCCGGGCCTCGGCCCCAAGCGGACCAAGATGATCGCTGCCGCCTGGGAGGAGCAGAAGGCCATCAAGGAGGTCATGGTCTTCCTCCAGGGAGTGGGCGTCTCCACCTCCATCGCCGTGCGGATCTACAAGAAGTACGGCGACGCCTCCATCTCCGTGGTGAAGAACGAGCCGTACCGCCTGGCCGCCGACGTCTGGGGCATCGGCTTCCTGACCGCCGACCGCATCGCCCAGGCGGTCGGCATCCCGCACGACAGCCCCGACCGCGTCAAGGCGGGCCTGCAGTACGCCCTTTCGCAATCCACCGACCAGGGCAACTGCTACCTCCCCGAGGAGCGCCTCATCGCCGACGCGGTGAAGCTCCTCCAGGTCGACACCGGCCTCGTCATCGACTGCCTCGCCGAGCTCGCGGGGGAGGAGGAGGGCGTCGTCCGCGAGACGCTCCCGGCCCCGGACGGGGGCGACGACGTCACCGCCGTCTATCTCGTCCCCTTCCACCGCGCCGAGCTCTCCCTCGCCGCCCAGCTCCTGCGCCTGCTCAAGACGCCGGACGACCGCATGCCCGCCTTCCGCGACGTCGCCTGGGACAAGGCCCTGGCGTGGCTCGCGAAGCGCACGGGCGCCCGGCTCGCCCCCGAGCAGCAGGAGGCCGTGCGGCTCGCGCTGACGCGGAAGGTGGCCGTCCTGACCGGCGGGCCCGGCTGCGGCAAGTCCTTCACGGTCCGCTCCGTCGTCGAGCTGGCCCGCGCCAAGAAGGCCAAGGTCGTCCTCGCCGCCCCCACGGGACGCGCCGCCAAGCGCCTCGCCGAGCTGACGGGCGCGGAGGCATCGACCGTGCACCGCCTGCTGGAGCTGCGGCCGGGGGGAGACGCGGCGTACGACAAGGAGCGCCCGCTCGACGCCGATCTCGTCGTGGTGGACGAGGCCTCGATGCTCGATCTGCTCCTCGCCAACAAGCTGGTCAAGGCCGTGCCGCCCGGCGCGCACCTGCTCTTCGTGGGCGATGTCGACCAGCTCCCGAGCGTCGGCGCCGGCGAGGTCCTGCGGGACATGCTCGCCGACGGCAGCCCCGTCCCCGCCGTCCGGCTGACCCAGATCTTCCGCCAGGCCCAGGAGTCCGGCGTCGTCACCAACGCCCACCGGATCAACTCCGGGGTGCCGCCGCTCACCCAGGGCATGAAGGACTTCTTCCTCTTCGTCGAGGACGAGACCGAGGATGCGGGCCGCGTCACGGTGGACGTCGCCGCGCACCGCATCCCGCGCAAGTTCGGCCTCGACCCCCGCAGGGACGTCCAGGTCCTCGCCCCCATGCACCGCGGCCCCGCGGGCGCGGGCGCGCTCAACGGCCTCCTCCAGCAGGCCATCACGCCCGCCCGCCCGGGGCTGCCCGAGAAGCGGTTCGGCGGCCGGGTCTTCCGCGTCGGCGACAAGGTCACCCAGATCCGCAACAACTACGAGAAGGGGCAGAACGGCGTCTTCAACGGCACGGTGGGCGTCGTCACCGCCCTCGACCCGGACGAGCAGCGGCTCACGGTCCTCACCGACGAGGACGAGGAGGTTCCGTACGACTTCGACGAGCTGGACGAGCTGGCGCACGCGTACGCGGTCACGATCCACCGCTCCCAGGGCAGCGAGTATCCGGCGGTGGTCATCCCCGTCACCACGGGCGCGTGGATGATGCTCCAGCGCAATCTGCTCTACACCGCCGTGACACGCGCGAAAAGGCTGGTCGTCCTCGTCGGATCGCGCAAGGCTCTGGGGCAGGCCGTACGCACGGTCTCCGCGGGCAGGCGCTGCACGGCCCTGGATTTCCGGCTCGCGGGCCGCCGGCTCCCGGCTCTCGAAGAGATTTGATCGATCAAACGAGTCGGAAACGTCACACAGCACTTTCGCAACCGGGGCGAAGGGGGCAGGATGAGCAGGTTGGCGGCACTGAGTGCCGTCAATAGGCCCAATGGTCGACCCCGAGTGCACTCTCCAGGGCCAAATGGGGGATGGTAGAGACAGTCAGGGCACCTCGAAGAAGAGGCACAACGTCGGTGAGGGATGACGTGAGCGAGAACGGTAACAACGCTGTAGTACTGCGGTACGGCGATGGCGAGTACACCTACCCGGTGATCGATTCGACCGTCGGCGACAAGGGCTTCGACATCGGGAAGCTCCGCGCCCAGACCGGTCTGGTGACCCTGGACAGCGGCTATGGCAACACCGCCGCCTATAAATCCGCCATCACCTATCTCGACGGCGAACAGGGCATCCTCCGGTACCGCGGCTACCCGATCGAGCAGCTGGCCGAGCGCTCCACCTTCACCGAGGTGGCGTACCTGCTGATCAACGGCGAACTGCCGAAGGTCGACGAGCTGGCCTCGTTCAAGAACGAGATCACGCAGCACACCCTGCTGCACGAGGACGTCAAGCGGTTCTACGACGGCTTCCCGCGCGACGCCCACCCGATGGCGATGCTGTCGTCCGTGGTCAGCGCGCTGTCGACGTTCTACCAGGACAGCCACAACCCGTTCGACGAGAAGCAGCGCCACCTCTCGACGATCCGCCTGCTCGCCAAGCTGCCCACGATCGCCGCCTACGCGTACAAGAAGTCGCAGGGCCACCCGGTCGTCTACCCGCGCAACGACCTCGGCTACGTCGAGAACTTCCTGCGCATGACCTTCTCGGTGCCCGCCGCCGAGTACGAGCTGGACCCGGTCGTCGTCTCCGCGCTCGACAAGCTGCTCATCCTGCACGCGGACCACGAGCAGAACTGCTCGACCTCCACCGTGCGCCTGGTCGGCTCCTCGCAGGCGAACATGTTCGCCTCGATCTCGGCCGGCATCTCGGCCCTGTGGGGCCCGCTGCACGGCGGCGCCAACCAGTCGGTCCTGGAGATGCTGGAGGGCATCCAGGCCACCGGCGGCGACGTCGACACCTTCATCCGCAAGGTGAAGAACAAGGAAGACGGCGTGAAGCTCATGGGCTTCGGGCACCGCGTCTACAAGAACTTCGACCCCCGGGCGAAGATCATCAAGGCGGCGGCGCACGACGTCCTCTCGGCGCTCGGCAAGTCCGACGAGCTGCTCGACATCGCGCTGAAGCTGGAGGAGCACGCGCTGGCCGACGACTACTTCGTCGAGCGCAAGCTCTACCCGAACGTGGACTTCTACACGGGCCTCATCTACCGCGCCATGGGCTTCCCGACCGAGATGTTCACGGTCCTGTTCGCCCTCGGCCGTCTGCCGGGCTGGATCGCCCAGTGGCACGAGATGATCAAGGAGCCCGGTTCGCGCATCGGCCGTCCGCGCCAGATCTACACCGGCGAGGTCCTGCGCGACTTCGTCCCGGTCGAGGGCCGCTGACCCCGCGCCGAGGCGTCCGCACAAGCGGAAAGCGCCCCGCCGTCGATCCCCCCACGGGTCGACGGTCGGGGCGCTTCCCTTTTTCCCGGTACGGATTCCCCCCACGGGATCCGGCCGGGCGTTTCGGTGGCCCTGCGGTCCGCCGGGACGCGTAACGACGGGAGGGCCGCTCAAAGCTCCCCGACGCACGTGCCCCGGCCAACAACACACTCCGAGAACATCCCCCAAGATGTCCTCCGATGTCGGAAGACGTCCCCCAAGACATCTTCTGGCATCGTCCCATTAGACTCGCGACCCCCCAAGATGGTTACGTTCAGATCAATGTGATCTGCGTCTCTTGCATATGTCCCGTCTATCCGCAAGAAGCCCGGTATGTGGATAGGGGCAAGGGTGTGAAGGTGCTGAAACGGACATGTGAAGGGCCCATGAGAATGGCTTGAGGACTACGAGAAGGTCCGCAACCGCAGGCTGTTGGTGACGACGAAGACCGACGAGAACGCCATGGCGGCCCCCGCGATCATCGGATTGAGGAGCCCGGCCGCGGCGAGCGGCAGCGCGGCGACGTTGTAGCCGAAGGCCCAGAAGAGGTTGCCCTTGATCGTGGCGAGGGTCCGCCGGGCGAGCCGGATGGCGTCCGCCGCGACCCGCAGATCCCCGCGCGCCAGCGTCAGATCGCTCGCCTCGATCGCCGCGTCCGTGCCCGTGCCCATCGCGAGTCCGAGATCGGCGGCGGCGAGCGCCGCCGCGTCGTTCACGCCGTCGCCGACCATCGCCACGACCCGGCCCTCGCCCCGCAGCCGCGTCACGACGTCCACCTTGTCCTGCGGCAGCACCTCCGCGTACACCGCGTCCGGCGCGATGCCCACCCGCCGGGCCACCGCCTCGGCCACCGCCTTGTTGTCCCCGGTGAGCAGCACCGGTTCCAGGCCGAGCGCGCGCAGGTCGCGGACCGCCTCCGCGCTGGTCTCCCGCACGGCGTCGGCGACAGCGAGCACACCGCGCGCGGCCCCGTCCCAGGCGACGAGCACGGCCGTGCGCCCGGCGGCCCGCGCCCGCTCCCCGGCGGCCGTCAGCGTCTCCAGGCCCGTCACCCCGGCCTCCGCGAGGAGCCGCTCCCGCCCCGCGACGACCTCGTGGCCCTCCACCGTGCCCCGCACCCCGAGCCCGGGGACGTTCTCGAAGCGCGCGGGGGCGGGCAGCTCCCCGGCGCCGAGGCCGAGGCGGCCGGCCGCGCCCGCCGCGAGGGCGCGGGCCACCGGGTGCTCGGAGGCGTGCTCCAGGGCACCGGTGAGCCGCAGGAGCTGCTTCTCGTCCGTGTCCCCTGCGGCGTACACGTCCTCCAGTTCCATGCGGCCCGTGGTCACCGTGCCGGTCTTGTCCAGGACGACGGTGTCGACGCGTCGCGTGGACTCAAGAACCTCGGGGCCCTTGATCAGGATGCCGAGCTGGGCGCCGCGCCCGGTGCCGACCATCAGGGCTGTCGGGGTGGCGAGGCCCAGCGCGCACGGGCAGGCGATGATCAGCACGGCGACGGCGGCGGTGAACGCGGCGGTCACGTCGCCCGTGGCGCCCAGCCAGCAGGCGAGCGTGCCGGCCGCGATGAGCAGGACCACCGGCACGAAGACCCCGGCGATCCGGTCGGCGAGGCGCTGCACCCGGGCCTTGCCGGTCTGGGCGTCCTCGACGAGCCGCGCGATCCGGGCGAGCTGGGTGTCGGAGCCGACGCGGGTGGCGCGTACGACCAGGCGGCCCGAGGTGTTCACGGTCGCCCCCGTGACGGCGTCGCCCACGGCCACGTCGACCGGTACGGACTCGCCGGTCAGCATCGAGGCGTCGACCGCCGAAGCGCCCTCGACGACGGTGCCGTCGGTGGCGACCGTCTCGCCCGGCCGTACGAGGAAACGGTCGCCGACGGCCAGGCGGCCGACCGGGACGCGTTCCTCAAAGCCGGACCGCAGGACCGTCACCTCCTTGGCGCCCAGTTCGAGCAGGGCGCGCAGGGCGGCGCCCGCCTTCCGCCTGGAGCGGGCCTCCAGCCGGCGGCCGAGCAGGATGAAGGTGACGACGCCCGCGGCGACTTCGAGGTAGATCGTCGACGCGCCGTCGCCGGGCCGGGCCGTGAAGGTGAAGCCGTGCCGCATCCCCGGCATCCCGGCGTCCCCGGCGAACAGCGCCCACAGCGACCAGCCGAAGGCGGCGAGCGTGCCGACCGAGACCAGCGTGTCCATGGTCGCCGCGCCGTGCCGCAGGTTGGTGGCCGCCGCCCGGTGGAAGGGCAGGCCGCCCCAGACGACGACCGGCGCGGCGAGGGTCAGCGAGAGCCACTGCCAGTTGTCGAACTGGAGGGCGGGGACCATCGCGAGCAGGACGACGGGCAGGGAGAGCAGCGCGGAGACGGTCAGGCGTTGCCGCAGGGTGTCGGGCTCGGTGATGTCGGCGGTGGTCGGCGGCGGGCCGTGACCGGCCGACGGTCCGGGTTCCGGCTCGGGCTGCGGCCCGGGCTTGGGCTCGGGCTCGGGCTTGGGCGGAAGGATCTCCTCCGCCGTGTAGCCCAGCTTCTCCACCAGGGCGATGAGGTCGGCGACCGTCACCCCTTCGGCGTACTCGACCCGTGCTTTCTCCGTCGCGAGGTTGACCGAGGCGGTCACGCCCTCCATGCGGTTCAGCTTCTTCTCGATGCGGGACGAGCAGGACGCGCAGGTCATCCCGCCGACGGCCAGCTCGACCGCGGAGGTGTCGGGGGCAGCGGAGACGTCGGGGGCATCGGCGGCCGGGGGCGGCGCGGGGACTTCGGGCATGGCTCTCTCGTACTGCTTCTCGGCTCGGGGAACGGCTGCGGGCCCCGTGGTGTCGGGGGTGACACCACAGGGCCCGGGGTACCCGGCGGGGGGCCGGGTCGGACGGGGTCAGGCCTTGACGCCGACGAGTTCGTAACCCGCCTCGTCCACCGCGGCGCGGACCGCTTCCTCGTCCAGCGGGGCCGCGGAGACCACGGTCACCAGGCCCGTGGCGGCCACGGCCTCGACGGAGCCGACACCCGCGATCTCCGAGATCTCGGAGCTGACGGCACCTTCGCAGTGCCCGCAGGTCATCCCCGTCACCTCGTACACCGTGGTGACGGCACCCTGCGGCGCCTCCGCGGCGCCACCGCCGTGGCAGGAACCGCTGGGGGAGCAGCAGGAGCCGGTCGTCTCGGACGCGGCCTGCGGGAGCTCGGTCTGGGCGCTCATGTCGTTCTCCTCGGGAGGCGTATACGTGTGCGGCGTAACGTGCGAAGGAGAACCCCGCGGTCCCGGGGGCCTCCTCACACTCCGAAGGTTATACCCCTAGGGGGTATTTATCAACGAGACGGGGGCGCCTCGTGGAGGGGCCTTCAGTCTCTGCGTCCTCTGTTGCGGGGGCGGGCGGCGACCCAGGCGCGGACGGTGTCCGCGTACCAGTAGGGCTTGCCGCCCTCCACGTGGTCGGGGTCGGGCAGCAGTCCGTGCTTCCGGTAGGAGCGCACGGTGTCGGGCTGCACCTTGATGTGCGCGGCGATCTCCTTGTACGACCAGAGCCTGCGGTCGGTCATGGCGACACCTCCCTGCGCGCGCCCGGGCGGCCGGGATGTGGCCGACGGGGGAGCCGGGCGCGGCGCGCGGCGATCACTCAGCCTCTGCCCCGCGAACGCCGCCGGGTTGCCTGGAGTGAGCGGCTGTTGACCTTCTGTGACGCGGAGGGCGCGTACGCGGGACATGTGTGACAGGAAAGCGGTCTTTGTGACGGAAGTGACGCATGCTCCGCAGTCGCGCCCGCGTCACGCGCCGCAGGAACGGAGGAAGGCGCGGGTGCGGCGGGCGATCGGCAGCGGCTGGTCCGGCGGGCACGGGTACATGTCCTGCTCCACGATCGCGAAGAGCTCGACGCCGAGCCTCTGCGCCGCGGCGAGCACGGGTTCGAGGGCGGGTACCCCGGAGGGCGGCTCGCACATCACGCCGCGGGCCACGGCGGGCCCGAACGGCACCTGCTCGGCGTGCACGCCGGCCAGGACCTCGGGGTCGACCTGCTTGAGGTGCAGGTAGCCGATGCGCTCGCCGTAGGTCTCGATGAGCTCGACGCTGTCGCCGCCGCAGTACGCGTAGTGACCGGTGTCCAGGCAGAGCGAGACCAGGTCCGGGTCGGTGGCGTCGAGGAAGCGGGTGACGTTCTCCTCGGTGTCGATGTGCGTGTCCGCGTGCGGGTGGACCACGACCCGCAGGCCGTAGCACTCGCGGACCTCGCGGGCCAGGCGCTCGGTCTGGGTGGTCAGTTCGCGCCATTGTCCCGGCGTCAGGACGCGGTCCTCCAGGACCGTGCCGGTCTTGTCGTCGCGCCAGAAGGAGGGGATGACGACGAGGTGGCCCGCGCCCGTCGCCTGGGCGAGGGCGGCGTTGTCCGCCACGTGCGCCCACGTCCTGTCCCAGACCGCGGGGCCGTGGTGCAGGCCCGTGAAGACCGTGCCGGCCGACACCTTGAGGCCGCGGCGGCCCGTCTCCTCGGCCAGCACGGCCGGGTCGGTGGGCAGATAGCCGTACGGGCCGAGCTCGATCCACTCGTACCCGGAAGCGGCGACCTCGTCGAGGAAGCGGCGCCAGGGGACCTGCCGCGGGTCCTCGGGGAACCACACGCCCCACGAGTCGGGCGCCGAACCGATCCGGATGCGAGACAGCGTCGTCATGTCGGCCAGCCTCCTGGCGCCCTCGGAACAGTGTCAAGGAGTGGTCCGAATGTAAGGACAAAATGTTGACAGGGTTCCGTGGGCGGGATTAGACCTGAGGACACACGACCGACCGGCCCGGCGAAGGGACGCACAGGGTGAGTGATCCGTACGACGTCATCACCATGGGCCGGATCGGGGTGGACCTCTATCCACTGCAGGCGGGGGTGCCGCTCGACGAGGTCACCTCGTTCGGGAAGTTCCTCGGCGGCTCGGCGAGCAACGTCGCGGTGGCCGCGGCGCGGCTGGGCCGCCGCGCCGCCGTCGTCACGCGCACGGGTGAGGACCCCTTCGGGGTGTATCTGCACCGGGCGCTGCGGGAGTTCGGCGTCGACGACCGCTGGGTGAGCGCCGTCCCCGGGCTGCCGACACCCGTGACGTTCTGCGAGGTCTTCCCGCCGGACGACTTCCCGCTGTACTTCTACCGGCTGCCCAAGGCGCCCGACCTGGAGATCCACGAGAGCGAGCTCGACCTCGGCGCCATCGCCGCCGCCCGGATCTTCTGGATGACCGGTACGGGGCTGTGCGCGGAGCCCAGCAGGGCGGCCACGCTGGCGGCGCTCGGCGCGCGGACCGCGGGGACCACGGTGTTCGACCTCGACTGGCGGCCCATGTTCTGGAGCGACCCCGCCGAAGCCCGGCCGCACTACGCCGCCGCCCTCGCGCACGCCACGGTCGCCGTCGGCAACGTCGACGAGGTCGAGATCGCCACGGGGTGCCGGGAGCCGGCCGCGGCGGCGCGGGCGCTGCTCGACGCCGGGGTCGAACTCGCCGTGGTCAAGCAGGGGCCCAAGGGGGTGCTCGCGATGAACCGGGCCGGTGACGTCGCCGAGGTGCCGCCGCTGCCCGTGACGGTGCTGAACGGGCTCGGTGCCGGAGACGCGTTCGGCGGGGCGGTGTGCCACGGGCTGCTCAGCGGCTGGGAGCTGGAGCGGGTCATGCGGTACGCCAATGCCGCGGGGGCGATCGTGGCGTCGCGGCTCGAATGCTCTTCCGCCATGCCTTTTCCTGGCGAGGTCGCCTCCGCGGTTGCTGCCGGGGGTGTTCTGTGAGCGCCGCTCGGGGTGGCCGTTCCCGGGGCTCCGCCCCGGACCCCGCTCCTCAAACGCCGGAGGGGCTGGAAACCACCACCGTGCCGGAGGGGCTGGGAACTGCCTCCGTGCCGGAGGGGGTGGGAACTGCCTCCGTGCCGGAGGGGGTGGGAACTGCCCCCGTGCCGGAGGGGCTGGAAACGGCCACCGTGCCGGAGGGGCTGGGATCTGCCACCGTGCCGGAGGGGCTGGGATCTGCCACCGTGCCGGAGGGGCTGGGATCTGCCACCGTGCCGGAGGGGCTGGGATCTGCCTCCGTGCCGGAGGGGCTGGGTATCACCGGGCCGCGGGGGCTTGACGGTGTGGACGTCGGGGCGCTCGCGCGCACGCGTGCCCGGCATCCCGAAGCCGTTGCCGAGGCCGCTGCTCGGCGGGGGCGGCGGCCCCTGGTCGGGGGGAGCGGGCGGCTGATGATCGTGGCCGCCGACCATCCCGCCCGGGGGTCCCTCGCCGCGGGAGGCGATCCGCTCGCCATGGCCCACCGCGGCGATCTGCTCGCGCGGCTCTGCCTGGCGCTGTCCCGGCCAGGGGTCGACGGGGTGCTCGCCACCGCCGACATCCTGGACGACCTGCTGCTGCTCGGCGTGCTCGACGGCAAGGTCGTCATGGGGTCCATGAACCGCGGCGGGCTCGCGGGGGCCGCCTTCGAGATGGACGACCGGTTCACCGGGTACCGGCCGGAGGACCTGGCGCGGCTCGGCTTCGACGCGGGCAAGCTGCTGCTCCGCGTCGACTACGACGACCCGGGGTCGCTGCGCACCCTGCACTCCGCCGCGCGCACGGTCGACGCGATGGCGGAGCGGGAACTTCCGGTGTTCGTCGAGCCGTTCCTCAGTCGGCGCGAGGGGCCGGGGCCCGTCCGCAACGACCTGAGCGCCGAGGCCGTGGCGCGGGCCATCGCCATCGCCTCCGGGCTCGGGGGCTCCTCCGCGTACACCTGGCTGAAGGTCCCCGTCACCGAGAACCCCGACGACATGGCCCGGGTCATGGAGACGTCGACCCTGCCGGCGGTGCTGCTCGGCGGCGACGTGGGGCACGGCGCCGAGGACGCGGACGCCGCCTTCGAGAAGTGGCGCGGCGCCCTGCGGCTGCCCACCGTGCAGGGACTCGTCGTCGGCAGGGCGCTGCTCTATCCGCCGGACGGCGATGTGGCGGGGGCGGTCGACACCGCCGTAGGACTGCTCTGACGGGACAGGAGAGGCTCGGGAGGCCCGCATGACGTACGTACCGAAAGGGAGTGCGAGCGATGGACCGTACGCCCTCGACATCGACCCCAAGAGGGCGGGCTGGGCCTGTTCCGCCCTGCGGGTCGTCGAGATTCCGCCGGGCGGCACGCACGCTTTCACCACCGGTGAGAGTGAATGGATCGTACTGCCGCTGACCGGCGGCTGTACGGTGCACACGGAAGGCGGGATCATCGAACTCCTGGGCCGCGAGAGCGTGTTCAGCGGAGTCTCCGACTTCGCGTACGTGCCCCGTGACGCCCAGATCCAGATCGCCTCCGGCGCGGGAGGCCGCTTCGCCCTGGCAGGAGCGAAGTGCGAGCGTCGACTCCCCGCCCGCTACGGCTCCGCGCCGGAGGTACCCGTCGAGAGCCGCGGCAGCGGCACCTGCGCCCGCGAGGTCAGGAACTTCGCGGCCGCGGACGCCTTCGACTGCGACCGCCTCATCGCGGTCGAGGTGATCACGCCGGGCGGCAACTGGTCCTCGTACCCGCCCCACAAGCACGACGAGCACCGCCCGGGCGTCGAGACCGAGCTCGAAGAGATCTACTACTTCGAGATCGAGGCGAGCGGAGGCCGGGAGGGCTTCGGATACCAGCGGGTCTCCCCCTCGCGCCCGGGTGGTACCGACGTTCTCGCCGAGGTCCGCACCGGTGACGCCGTGCTGGTGCCCGACGGCTGGCACGGCCCGTCCGTCGCCCAGCCGGGGCACCGGATGTACTACCTGAACGTGATGGCGGGACCCGGCGAGGAGAGGGAGTGGCGGATCCGCTTCCACCCCGACCACACGGAGGGATACCGATGACGGCGACCCCGGCGGGCAGCGTCCGGCTGACCACCGCGCAGGCACTCGTGCGCTTCCTGGCCCGGCAGTTCACCGAGCGGGACGGCACCCGGCAGCGGCTCATCGGCGCCACCTGGGGCATCTTCGGGCACGGCAACGTGGCGGGGATCGGCCAGGCGCTCGTGGAGCACGCCGAGGAGATGCCGTTCCACCAGGGCCGCAACGAACAGGCCATGGTGCACGCCGCCGTCGGCTACGCCCGCCAGTCCGGCAGGCTCGCCACCCACGCCGTCACCACGTCCATCGGGCCCGGCGCCACCAACCTCGTCACCGGCGCCGCCCTCGCCACCGTCAACCGCCTGCCGGTGCTCCTGCTGCCCGGCGACACCTTCGCCGCCCGGCCCGCCGACCCCGTGCTCCAGCAGCTCGAAGTGCCCTACGCGGGCGACGTCTCCGTCAACGACTGCCTGCGGCCCGTGTCGCGGTACTTCGACCGCGTCACCCGCCCCGAGGCCCTGATCCCGGCCGCCCTCGCCGCGATGCGCGTGCTCACCGACCCCGCCGAGACCGGCGCCGTCACGCTCGCCCTGCCGCAGGACGTGCAGGCGGAGGCGTACGACTGGCCGGAGGAGTTCTTCGCAGAGCGGGTGTGGACCGTCCGCAGGCAGGCCCCCGACCCGCGGGAGCTCGCCGTGGCCGCCGGTCTGGTGCGCGCGGCGCGGCGGCCCCTGATCGTCGCGGGCGGCGGCGTCCACCACAGCGCCGCCGAGGACGCCCTGTGCCGCCTCGCCGACGCCACCGGCATCCCCGTGGCCTCCACCCAGGCGGGCAAGGGCTCGTTGCGCTTCGACCACCCGGCGGACGTCGGCGGCATCGGGCACACCGGCACCGCGCCCGCGAACGAACTGGCCCGCGCCGCCGACCTGGTGATCGGGGTCGGCACCCGCTACAGCGACTTCACCACGGCCTCGGGCACCCTCTTCGAGACGCCGGGCGTGCGCTTCCTGAACCTCAACGTCGCGCCCTTCGACGGGCACAAGATGGCGGGCGCCACCGTGATCGCCGACGCGCGCGCCGGGCTCGAAGCGCTCACCGCGGAACTGGACGGATACCGCGTCGAGCCCGCCTTCTCCCTCGACTACCGGGGCGACAAGGCGCGCTGGGAGCAGCGTGTCGACGCCGCCTACCTCGCGGACGAGCCGGACGTGCGGCCCAGCCAGACGCAGGTGCTCGGGGCGCTCGACGAGGTGGTGACCGAGGAGGACATCGTCATCAACGCCGCCGGGTCGCTCCCCGGTGACCTGCACAAACTCTGGCGGACCCGGTCGGCGCGGCAGTACCACGTCGAGTACGGCTACTCGTGCATGGGCTACGAGATCCCGGCGGCGATCGGCGTGGCGCTCGCGGCGCCGGGGCGGCCCGTGTGGGCGCTGGTCGGCGACGGCACGTACCTGATGAACCCGACCGAGATCGTCACGGCCGTCCAGGAGGGCATCCCGGTCAAGGTCGTCATCCTGCAGAACCACGGCTACGCCTCGATCGGCGGGCTCTCGGCCTCGGTGGGCGGCGAGCGGTTCGGGACGGCCTACCGCTTCCGGGCGGACGACGGCGCGTACACCGGGGCGCCGCTGCCGGTCGACCTGGCCGCGAACGCCGCCTCGCTCGGCATGCGCGTCCTGCGCGCGAAGACCGTCCGCGAGCTGCGTGAGGCACTGCGCGACGCACGCGGGGCAGACCGTCCCACATGTGTCTATGTGGAGACGGAAACGGCAGACACAGTGTCGGGCCCGCCCCCGGCACAGGCGTGGTGGGATGTGCCCGTGGCCGAGACGGCGACCCGGGCGTCCGCGGTCAAGGCCAGGGAAGAGTACGACCGGCACGTCGCAGCCCGGCGCCGCCACCTGTGAGAGTAGGGATGCTTGTCATGACGAAGACGGTCAATCACTGGATCGGCGGGAAGGCCGTCGAGGGGGCCTCGGGTACGTTCGGCCCGGTCACCGACCCGGCGACCGGCGTCGTCACGACGCAGGTCGCCCTCGCGAGCGCCGACGAGGTGGACGCGGCGGTCGCGGCGGCCCGCGAGGCCTTCGCGACCTGGGGAACCTCCTCGCTCGCCAAGCGCACCGCGATCCTCTTCAAGTTCCGCGCCCTCCTGGACGCCAACCGCGACGCGGTCGCCGAGCTGATCGTCGCCGAGCACGGCAAGGTGCACTCCGACGCGCTCGGCGAGGTCGCCCGCGGCCTGGAGATCGTCGACCTCGCCTGCGGCATCACGGTGCAGCTCAAGGGCGAGCTGTCCACGGAGGTCGCCTCGCGCGTGGACGTGGCGTCGATCCGCCAGCCGCTGGGCGTCGTCGCGGGCATCACCCCGTTCAACTTCCCGGCCATGGTCCCGATGTGGATGTTCCCGCTGGCCATCGCGTGCGGCAACACCTTCGTGCTCAAGCCGAGCGAGAAGGACCCGTCCGCCTCGATGAAGATCGCGGAGCTGCTCGCCGAGGCCGGCCTCCCCGACGGCGTGTTCAACGTCGTGCACGGCGACAAGGTGGCCGTGGACCGCCTCCTGGAGCACCCGGATGTCGCGGCCGTCTCCTTCGTCGGCTCCACCCCCATCGCCCGCCACATCCATGCCACCGCCTCCGCCAACGGCAAGCGCGTCCAGGCGCTCGGCGGCGCCAAGAACCACATGCTGGTCCTGCCCGACGCGGACCTGGACGCGGCGGCCGACGCCGCCGTCTCGGCCGCCTACGGCTCCGCCGGCGAGCGGTGCATGGCCATCTCGGCTGTCGTCGCGGTCGGCTCGATCGCGGACGAGCTGGTGGGCAAGATCAAGGAGCGCGCCGAGAAGATCAAGATCGGTCCGGGCAACGACCCCGCGTCCGAGATGGGCCCGCTGATCACCGCTGCCCACCGCGACAAGGTCGCCTCGTACGTCACGGGCGCCGCGGCCGAGGGCTGCGAGGTCGTCCTCGACGGCACGGGGTACACGGTCGAGGGGCGCCCCGAGTGCGCTGACGGCCACTGGATCGGCCTCTCCCTGCTCGACCGCGTCCCCACGACCGCCAGGGCCTACCAGGACGAGATCTTCGGCCCGGTCCTGTGCGTGCTGCGCGTCGACACGTACGAGGAGGGCGTCGCCCTCATGAACGCCTCGCCGTTCGGCAACGGCACCGCGATCTTCACCCGCGACGGCGGCGCGGCCCGCCGCTTCCAGCTGGAGATCGAGGCGGGCATGGTCGGCGTGAACGTGCCGATCCCGGTACCGGTGGGCTACCACTCCTTCGGCGGCTGGAAGGACTCCCTCTTCGGGGACCACCACATCTACGGCAACGACGGCACGCACTTCTACACGCGCGGCAAGGTCGTCACCACGCGGTGGCCCGACCCGTCGGACGCGCCGGCCGGGGTCGACCTGGGCTTCCCGCGCAATCACTGAGTCACCGCCGCGTCACGGCGCGTAGAGGGTGGCCGTCCGGATTCCGGACGGCCGCCCATATTTTTTGACGCCGTCTTTGCGGTTCCCGTGCACACGGTGCAATCCGGGCAGTGAAGGTGCCCGCATGGATATGCCTGTGAAGGCAAGGTCAACAAGGATGATCGTCTACTCATTGCTACCCACTGACGCAAACTCTTGGGAAAGCCAGGCGACTTGGGTCGGTGCGGCGCTGCGGATTCCGTAGGTAAATGACCGTTGACGTTCCGGTTATCGCCGGGGTTCGATGACGCGCCGGGAGCCACTGGAAGACGCTCGACTGCCTTCGGAGGCGATAGGGCTCCCGCCGCAACACCTGCCGCACGAGTCGATCGGAACCGCGCTGTATGACCGATACGCTTCGCCCGCCCACGCCCGCTCCCGCGGCCGACGCCCCTCCGGCGCCGGTGGCCGTGCCGGGTGATCCCCAGAAGCTCAAGCGCTCCATCGGCGTCGTGGGAGGCACCCTCCTCACGCTGTCCTGCGTGACGCCCGCCTCCACGCTCTTCGTGGTCGTCCCCGACCTCTTCTCCTCGCTCGGCACCGCGACCGCGCTCACCATCGCGATCGGCTCGCTGCTCTGCGTCGGCGTGGCGTTCTGCTACTCCGAACTCGGCACGCTCATCCCCAGCGCCGGCGGCGAGTACGCGATGGTCTCCACGATGGCGGGACGCCTGGCCGGCTGGCTGGTCTTCGTCCTCTCGCTGCTCGTCGTGATGATCGTGCCGCCCGTGATCGCCATGGGCACGGCCGACTACCTGGCGCCGGTCCTCGACCTCGACCCGGCCTACGCGGGCGCGGGCGTCATGATCCTCGCCACCCTCGCGGGCCTGCTCGACCTGCGCGCCAACGCCTGGATCACCGGCATCTTCCTCGTCCTTGAGGTCATCGCCGCCGGCGTCGTCGCCGTCCTCGGCTTCGCGCACGCCGAGCGGGGCGCGGGCAGCCTGGTGGACCTCTCGGTCGCGGGCTCCGGTCCCGGCGGCGTCGACACCGTCACGGCCATGCTGATCGTCTCGGG
This sequence comes from Streptomyces sp. NPDC050703, assembly GCF_040654435.1. Classification (NCBI taxonomy): domain Bacteria; kingdom Bacillati; phylum Actinomycetota; class Actinomycetes; order Kitasatosporales; family Streptomycetaceae; genus Streptomyces; species Streptomyces sp. NPDC050703. Next base: position 88,561 of record NZ_JBFAHX010000008.1, on the reverse strand, counting down.
CCTCGCCATCGCCCTCTTCGTCACGCAGGGCTTCTCGACCGCCGTCTACCTCTCCGAGGAGCTGGAGAACCCGCGCCGCAACGTCGCGCGCACCGTCCTCGCCACCCTCGCCATCTCCTCCGTCATCATCCTGGTGCCGGTCGTCGCGATCACCATGGGCGCGGAGAGCCTGACGGCCCTCACCGAGGGCGACATCAGCGCCATGGTGACGGCCTGGTCCAGCTCGGCCGTCGGTACGTTCGTCAGCCTCTGCGTGGCCCTCGCGATCATCAACGCGGGCATCGTCATGGTCATCCAGAACTCCCGCGTCCTCTTCGCGTCGGCCCGCGACAAGGCGTGGCCCGCACCGGTGAACAAGGCCCTGTCCAAGCTGGGCGCCTCGGGCGCGCCCTGGGTGGCCACGCTCCTCGTGGGCGTCCCCGGCGCCCTCCTCTGCTTCGTCAACCTCGACACCCTCTACGGGGTCACCGGGGTCTCCGTGACCGGCATGTACCTGCTGGTGGCGGTGGCCGCGCTGCTCGCGCGGCGCGGCGGGCACGGCCACCGCGCCGCCTGGCGGATGCCGCTGTGGCCCGCGGTCCCCGTGCTGCTCATCGCGGTCCTCGCCTACGTGCTCAGCCGGCAGGAGCTGTCCTACCTCGGGTGGACCGGGGGGATCGTGGTGGCGGCCACGCTGTACTTCGTGCTCTACCTGCGGCCCCGGCGCGACACGCGGTGGCTGGTCAGCGTGCCGGAGGAGTAGGGCCCCTCGTCCGGGGTGGCCGGGGGAGCGGTGCCCGTGCGGATCAGGCCCGCGTGCCCACCCGCCGCTCCACCTCCGCCCAGTCCTCCGGGTCGACCGCGGTGGAGCCGCCCCCGGCCAGCAGGTCGCGGTCCTTGAAGCCGCTGGACGTGGACACGCACACCACGGGCCCGTCGACGGCGGGGCCGAGCTGCCGGTACCCCGCGAGCCCGGCGGCAGCGGACAGCTCGGCCCACAGACCGGACCCGGCCAGCTCCGCGCGCGCCGCGGCCATCTCCGCGTCGGAGACGAGCAGGGCCGCGCCGCCGCTCTCCCGCACCGCCACGACCCCCCGGTAGCCGCCGACCGGTGAGCCGATCGCGTAGGCGGCGGTCTCCCCGACGGGCACCCGCGTGGCGGGCAGCCCGGCCCGCAGCGCGGCGGCGAGCGGCCCGCCGGCCGCCGGCTCGCAGGAGTAGAGCCGCGGCACCCGCTCGGCGAGCCCGAGCGTGACCAGCTCCGCGAAGCCCTTCCAGACGCCGAAGAGGAGTTCCCCGTACCCGGTGGGCAGGAACACGGCTCCCGGCACGCCGAGTTCCGTGAAGATCTCGTAGGCCAGGGTCTTGTACCCCTCGGGCCCGAACGCGTGTCCGGTGTGGGTGGGCGTCACGTTGCTGACGGGGTGGTAGCCGAACCGTTCCACGATCTTGCGCAGCAGCGGCCACCGCGCGTCCACGGGCACGGAGAGCACCACGGCTCCGTACGCCCGCAGGAACGCCTCCACCGCGGGCGGCGTCTCCGCCGAGCCGATCACCACGCACCGCAGCCCGGCCCGCGCCGCGTACGCCGCGGCCGACGCGCCGTGGTTGCCCGACGAGGCGACGACGACGCCCTCCGCGCCCGCGCCGACGGCGGCGCTGACGGTGACGCGGTTGATGCGGTCCTTGTGGCTCCAGGTCGGATTGCGGGACTCGTCCTTGATCCAGAGGCCGTCGCCGAGGGACACCAGCGGCGTGCCGCCCTCCCCGAGCCCCGGCGCGCGCAGCGGCGGCAGGAGCGGGGCCCACCGGTCGTGGCCGCCCGGCCGCCCGGGCGCGGTGGTGAAGAGACCGGCCGGGACCTTCTCATAGGCGTAGTCGACCTCTACGGGGTACGAGACGTCTTCTGTGCCGGTCACCGGGCAACCGGCGGTGAGCGGCGGCCACAGCGGGAAACGGACGGAGGGGTCACCGAGTGAGCGCTGGCCGACGGCGAGGGAATCCCGGGCTGTCGTGGGCGAGGACGGGGATGTCATGGGTGCAGACTCTATTCACCCCTGACGCCCCGCGGCCACGCGTACCGCGACGGCGGTACACCGGGCGCGGAGCCTACTCCCCCGGGAGGTCGCACAGTTCAGTCCGGCGGCTGCCCCGGTTGTCGGTGCCCACCCGTACGGTTGACGTCATGGATCTACGACTGCCCAGGCCCGGACGAGGGACGGGGCCCGCGAGCGGGACCGGACGCGCCAGGGGCGGGCCGCGCGGGCTGATCGCCGCCGCGGCCGCCGTCGTGCTGCTCGCGGGCGCCGGCACCTGGACGGCCGTCGCCTCGGACGAGGGACCGGCGGTGCACAGGACCGACGGCACCCTCGACACCGGCGGCGCGCGGATCGACACCTCCTACTTCACGGCGGGCGACTCCGAGAAGAAGCGCCCCGCGGTCCTCATCGGCCACGGCTTCGGCGGCAGCAAGGCCGACGTGCGGGAGCAGGCGGAGCAGCTGGCGCGGGACGGGTACGCGGTCCTGACCTGGTCGGCCCGCGGCTTCGGCAAGTCCACCGGCAAGATCGGTCTGAACGACCCCGAGGGCGAGGTCGCCGACGTCTCGAAGATGATCGACTGGCTGGCGAAGCGGCCCGAGGTGCGGCTCGACAAGGACGGCGACCCGCGCGTCGGCGTCACCGGCTCCTCGTACGGGGGAGCGGTGTCGCTGCTCGCGGCCGGGCACGACGAGCGGGTGGACGCCATCGCCCCCCAGATCACGTACTGGAACCTCGCGGACGCCCTCTTCCCCGGCGGCGTCTTCAAGAAGCTCTGGGCGGGCACGTTCATCAACGCCGGGGGCGGCTGCGACCGCTTCGAGAAGCGGCTGTGCGCCATGTACGAGCGGGTCGCGGTCACCGGGAAGCCCGACGACGCGGCGCGCAAGCTCCTCGCCGAGCGCAGCCCGGCCGCCGTCGGCGACCGCATCAAGGTGCCGACACTGCTCGCCCAGGGGCAGACCGACTCCCTCTTCCCGCTCGGCCACGGCGACGCCATCGCCAAGGCGGTCCGCGCCAACCACGCGCCCGTGAAGGTGGACTGGATCGCGGGCGGCCACGACGGGGGCGACCGCGAGCGCGGACGCGTCGAGCAGCGCGTCACCTCGTGGTTCGACCGCTATCTGAAGGACGACAAGGGCGTCGACACCGGCCCCGCGTTCCGCGTCACCCGCACCGGGGGCATGGACTCCACCGACGGGGCGGCGAAGCAGCGGGGCGCGAGCTCCGACCGCTACCCGGGCCTGGGGAGCAACCCGCGGGCCGTGCCGCTCGGCGGTCGCGAGCAGACCTTCGACAACCCCGCGGGCGCCAACCCGCCCGCCATCTCCGGCCTGCCGGGCCTCGGCGCGGGCAACCTCAGCCAGATGTCCTCGCTGGGCGTCGGCGTCTCCCTCGACGTCCCCGGGCAGTACGCGAAGTTCGACTCGGAGCCGCTGGAGGAGGACCTCCGGATCACCGGCGCGCCGACCGCGCGCGTGCACGTGAAGTCCTCCGGCGAGGACGCCGTGCTCTTCGCGAAGGTCTACGACGTCGGACCCGGCGGCAAGCAGCGCGTCCTGCCCTCCCAACTGGTCGCGCCGATACGGGTCGAGGGCGCCAGGGCCGGCAAGGACGTCGAGCTGCGGCTGCCCGCCGTCGACCACGAGGCGCGCAAGGGCCACCGCCTGCGTCTCGTCCTCGCCTCCACCGACCTCGGGTACGCCTCGCCCGCCGAACCCGCCGAGTACACGGTCTCGCTCAAGGGCGACCTGGAGGTGCCGACGGCGCCCGGCGTGCGGACCGCCGCCGCGCCGATGCCCGCCTGGGTGTGGTGGCTGCCCGTCGCCGGAGCCGTCGTCGCGCTCGCGCTCCTGGTCACCGGGCGGCGCCGCACCACGGCCCCCGCACCCGACCCGGACCTCGCCGACGTCCCGCTGCAGATCACGGACCTCAGCAAGCGGTACGCGAAGTCCAGCGACCGGTACGCCGTGCGCGACGTCTCCTTCCGCGTCGAGAAGGGCCAGGTCCTCGGCCTGCTCGGACCGAACGGCGCGGGCAAGACGACGACCCTGCGCATGCTCATGGGCCTGATCAGGCCCGACGCGGGCGAGATCCGCGTCTTCGGGCAGGCCGTCAGGCCGGGCGCGCCGGTCCTCTCCCGGGTCGGCGCGTTCGTCGAGGGCGCCGGCTTCCTGCCGCACCTCTCGGGCCGGGAGAACCTGGAGCTGTACTGGAAGGCCACCGGGCGCCCCGCGGAGGACGCCCACCTGGACGAGGCCCTGGAGATCGCCGGGCTCGGCACCGCGCTGGCCCGCGCCGTGCGGACGTACTCCCAGGGCATGCGGCAGCGCCTCGCCATCGCCCAGGCCATGCTCGGCCTGCCCGACCTGCTGATACTCGACGAGCCGACCAACGGCCTCGACCCGCCGCAGATCCGCGAGATGCGCGAGGTCATGATCCGGTACGCGCGCGGCGGGCGCACCGTCATCGTCTCCAGCCACCTCCTCGCCGAGGTCGAGCAGTCCTGCACGCACCTCGTCGTCATGGACCGCGGCCGCCTCGTCCAGGCCGGACCCGTCACCGAGATCGTCGGCTCGGGGGACACGCTCCTGGTCGGCCTCGCGCGGGACGTCTCCGACCCGCTCGTCGAGAAGGTCGCCGCCCTGCCCGGCGTCGCCTCGGCGGTCCGCGCGGACGACGGCCTGCTCGTGCGGCTCGACGGCACCGAGGCGGGCACCGCCGCACGGCTCCTGCCCGAACTGGTCCGCCTCGACGTGCCCGTGGAGTCCCTGGGCCCGCACCGCCGCCTGGAAGACGCGTTCCTGACCCTGATCGGAGGAGGCGCCGCATGACCGCCACCGCACCCCCGGAGCGCGCCACGGCCCCCGGCTACCGCGCGGGCCGCACCCTGCCCCTGCGGGTCGAGGCCGTCCGCCAGCTCAAGCGGCGCCGCACCCTCGTCATGGGCGCCGTCATGGCGCTCCTGCCCGTGGTGCTCGTCATCGCCTTCGCCGTCGCGGGCGGCTCTCCCGAGTCCCGCGGCGGCCGGGTCACGCTGATGGACACGGCCACGGCGTCCGGCGTGAACTTCACGGCGACCGCGCTGTTCGTCTCCGCGGGGTTCCTCCTCGTGATCCCCGTCGCGCTGTTCTGCGGGGACACGGTCGCCTCCGAGGCGAGCTGGTCGTCCCTGCGCTATCTGCTCGCGGCGCCCGTGCCGCGGTCCCGGCTGCTCTGGTCCAAGCTCGCCGTCGCGCTCGGCCTCAGCGCGGCGGCCATGGTGCTGCTGCCGCTGGTCGCGCTGGCGATCGGCACGACGGCGTACGGCTGGGGGCCGCTGGAGATACCGACCGGCGGCGCGCTGCCCGCGGGCACGGCGGTGGAGCGCCTGCTCGTCGTCGTCGCGTTCATCTTCGTCTCCCAGCTGGTCACCGCGGGGCTCGCGTTCTGGCTGTCCACGCGCACCGACGCGCCGCTGGGCGCGGTCGGCGGCGCGGTCGGCCTGACCATCGTCGGCAATGTCCTCGACGCCGTCACGGCCCTCGGCCACTGGCGGGACTTCCTCCCCGCCCACTGGCAGTTCGCCTGGGCCGACGCCATCCAGCCGACCCCCGAGTGGGGAGGCATGATCCAGGGCTCGGCGGTGTCGGTGACGTACGCACTGGTGCTGTTCGCGCTGGCCTTCCGGGGGTTCGCGCGCAAGGACGTGGTGTCGTAGGCCGGTTCAGCCCCGGGGTCCGCACGCCTCACGCTCCGCGCGCACCGGATCGTTGGAGAACCGGAAGGACGTGCGCCCCACGGCCCCCGTCAGGTTCCGCCAGAACCGCCCCGCCGTCATCGGCGCCCGCGTGGCCGCCCGCAGCTCGGCGAACGCCCCGCAGCGCAGGGCCCGCCGTGCGGCGTCGACGCGGACGGGGTCCATCCCCGTCGGCAGCGCGCCGGGCACGCCGCGCTCGGCGACGATCCACTCGTCGGGGAGCCGCTTGTCGTGGCCGACCCGGCCGTCGAAGCTCTCGGAGTGGGCGGCGAGGGGGTAGGCGAGCCCGATCGGATCGAGCGCCGCGCCGGAGAGGGGGATGACGGTGCCGCTGAAGCCGAGGGTGTTGTAGACGCCGGTCACGCCGGGGCGCGCGGCCGGCAGGGCGGTGTGGGCGAGCAGCAGCGTGCGCTCGCCCGTGAGTTCGCCCTGCCGCGCGCTCCCGCGCACGAGCCGGGCGTACGCCATGTTGCCCGGCTGCCCGGCGAAGTCGTGGTGCACGGGGTGGGCCGCGGCGTTCTGGCGGACGTACACGCCGCGCTCGTCCGCGACCCCCTGCGGGCCGATTCGCCCCTCGTAGGGCACCCGCAGGAGTGCCGCGCAGGCCACGGCCCAGACCGCGACCCCGGCGACCGCGATCGTCCACGCGCGCGTGAGGGGCACCAGGAAGACGGGCAGCAGCATCAGGAGCAGCCCCGGCAGGAACATCCGCCCGTGCATGAAGTCGCCGCCGACCCTGATGACGTACAGCCAGCACAGGGCGCCCGCGACCAGCGGGGCGGCCACCGGGACGAGCCGCCCGGCGCGCGCGGCGGTCAGGCGGAGGGCGGGGCCCCGCCCGCCCGCGGGCAGGTACGTCAGGGCCGCCGCGACGATGATCAGCAGCGGCAGCCACAGCACGTAGGGCCCGGCGAAGTCGCGGAGATAGCCGAGGCCGCGCCCCCACAGGCTGCGCGACGCCTCCTTGGTGACGCCGGGCAGCGGCACCAGATGCCCGTAGTACCCCATGCGGAAGACCTCGTACGCGACGGGGAGCGCCCCCGCGGCCCCCGCGCCCGCGCACACGCCCCGCCACGACGGGCGCGCGATCATCCACTGTGCCGCGAGGAAGACCACGGACACCAGCGCCAGGTCGGGCCGCACGAGCGGCCCGAGGCCGAGCACCGCGCACGTCACCAGGGCCCGGGGCCGTGTCACGAGCGCGAGCCAGGCCCCGGCGATCCAGCAGGTGGCGAGCCCGGTCTCCAGGCCGGAGGTGGCGAAGTCCCACACGGGCGGCAGCGCGAGCGGCACCAGGGCCCCGCAGGGCAGCAGCGGGCGGTCCCCGCCGTACAGCCGGAGCGCCGCCAGACCGGCGAGCGCGAAGCCGGCGGCGGTGAGCAGCAGCCCGCCGTACACGGCCGCCGCAGCGACGTCGGCGCCGGGCGCGCCGGCCCCCACGAGCAGCCACTGCCACAGGGTCCCGGTGGACGACTCGGCGCGCTCCCCGGCGTTGAAGACGGGCCCGTTGCCCGCGAGGACCTGCCGGACCGTACGCACGTAGATGTGGCCGTCGTCCGACATCCACCGCCGCTGGAACCCGGCGACGGCGACGGCGAGGGCGGGCAGCAGGCAGAGCCCGACGCGCGCCCCGCGCCACCGCCCGCGCCCCGCGTCCTCGGGGCGCGCGGCGGCGGACCGCGCTGGACGGACACCGGAGGAGTACGTAGACGTCATGCACGCTACATCGGCGCAGGTCAGTCGCGGCTTGAGCCGACGCGGGCCCCGGGGCAGAGGAGGTTGGGGGCAGGAGGGCCAGGGGGCATGAGGTCGGCGGGCGCGCGGCTGAGCCTTCGGTATACGGGCTGAGCCTTCGGCATACGGGCTGAGCCTTCGGTATGCGGCTAAGCCTTCGGTATGTCGAAGTAGCGGGTGAGGCCGGCGGCCAGGGCGATGTCGCCCATGACCTTGACCTTGCGCAGCATGAAGAGCTTGACGGGCCCGACGTTCCCGGAGACCAGCTTGAGGAACTCGGGGTCGGCGAGGACGAGCGTGAGGCGCGGCTCGGCGTCCGAGCGCCCCTCGCGCACGGCGCAGGCGCCGTCGGCTATCTCCGTCTCGTACACGGCGTCCTCATTGCCACCGCTGCCCGTGATCCGCCAGCGGATCAGCGCCTTGAGCGAGCCGGCCGCGTCCGGCCTGAACTGCCGCTCCACGCGGCCGAAGACCTCGCGCAGGACGCGGGGGCGCAGCGCGCCGTCACGGGCGATCGCGGCGATCGCCCGGTCGGGGAGCTCCTTCACCAGGCGGGCGAACTCCTGGGGGGTCACGCTCGCGAAGTCGAGCCCAGCGATCCTGCTGACGTCGTCCGCCAAGGCCATTTCCCTACTCCTTAGAAACTGACTGTCGAGTCTGACACGGACGCGACCCATTGAACTTTTCTTACGTGTCGGTAAGTTGACTCCTGAGTAAGGAGAGCGAGCCGGCCGGGAGTCGACAACCGCGAGTCGGGAGCCGTCATGGGCGTACGCAAGGACCTGCGCAGGGCACAGCGGCACGGCGGTCTCGCCGAGCGCGTGAAGACCGAGCTGGTCGAGGACGAGGACGGCACCGTACGCGAGGTCCGCGCCCCCGCCCTGGCGGCGGCCCCGACGACGGGCAGCGTCGCCGACATCCCGTTCACCAACGCGTTCGAGGCACCGGACGCCGTGGTGCTCCGCCGCAAACAGGACGGCCGATGGCTCCCGGTGACGGCCGCGGCCTTCGCGCGCGAGGTGACCGATGTGGCGAACGGCCTGGTGGCGGCGGGCCTCGAACCGGGCGGCAGGGTCGCACTGATGTCCCGTACCCGCTACGAGTGGGCGGTCATCGACTTCGCGATATGGGCGGCGGGCGGAGTGGGCGTGCCGGTCTACGCCACGTCGTCGGCCGAGCAGATCGAGTGGATCGTCCGCGACTCGGGCGCCGCCCTGCTCATCGCGGAGACGGGGGAGAACGCGGCCACGGCGGAGGGGGCCTGCGCCTCCCTGGCCGCCCCGCCCCGCGTCCGCTGCCTCGACGGCGGCGCTCTGACGGAACTGACGGAGGCGGGCCGGAAGATCTCCGACGAGGAGGTGACGAAACGCCGCGACGCGCTGACCGCGGACTCCGTGGCGACGCTCTGCTACACCTCGGGGACCACGGGCCGCCCCAAGGGCTGCGTCCTCACCCACGGCAACCTGCACGCGGAGGCCGCGAACACGGTCGAACTGCTGCACCCCGTCTTCAAGGAGATCACCGGCCAGGTGGCGTCCACGCTCCTCTTCCTGCCCCTGGCGCACATCCTGGGCCGCTCGATCCAGATCGCCTGCCTGCTGGCCCGCATCGAGCTGGGCCACTGCCCGGTCATCAGGCCGGACGAACTCCGCCCGGAGCTGCGCGCCTTCAGGCCGACGTTCGTCGTCGGCGTCCCCTACCTCTTCGAGAAGATCCACGACACGGGGCGGGCGACGGCGGAGAAGATCGGCCGCGGCGCCTCCTTCGACCGGGCGGAACGGGTGGCGGTGCGGTTCGGCGAGGCGCACCTGAACAGGTTCCTGTCCAAGGACGCTCCGGGCCCGTCCCTCGGCCTCCGGCTCGGCTGGGCGCTGTACGAACTCCTCGTCTACCGCCGCATCCGCAAAGAGGTCGGCGGCCGGCTGCGCTACGCCATCAGCGGCGGCTCGCCCCTCGACCGCGACCTGAACCTCTTCTTCTACGCCGCCGGAATCATCATCTACGAGGGCTACGGCCTCACGGAGACGTCCGCGGCCGCCACCATCACGCCCCCGCTGAGGCCGCGCCCCGGCACGGTCGGCCTGCCGGTGCCGGGCACGGCGGTGCGCATCGCCGACGACGGCGAGGTGCTGATCAAGGGCGACACGGTCTTCACCGCCTACTGGAACAACCCGGGGGCGACGGACGCGGTGCTGCGCGACGCGTGGTTCGCCACGGGCGACATCGGCGCCCTGGACGCCGACGGCTACCTCACGATCACCGGTCGCAAGAAGGACCTCATCGTCACGTCGGGCGGCAAGAACGTCTCGCCCGCGATCCTGGAGGACCGCCTGCGCAGCCGGGCCCCGGTGGGCCAGTGCATCGTGGTCGGCGACAACCGCTCGTACGTGGCCGCGCTCGTCACGCTGGACCCGGAGGCGGTCGAACACTGGCTGACGGTGCGCAAGCGCCCCCGTGACACCCCGCCGGCGGAACTCGCGCGGGACCCGGAGCTGCGGGCGGAGATCCAGAAGGCGGTGGACCACGCGAACGCGGCGGTCTCGCGGGCCGAGTCCATCCGCGCCTTCGCCGTCGTCGACGGCGACTTCACCGAGGCCAACGGCCTCCTGACCCCCTCCCTGAAGATCAAACGCCATGCGGTGACGGAGGCGTACGCGCGGGAGATCGAGGAGCTCTACGGGCGGTGAGGGGACACACCCGTGTCCCCTCGGCCCCTCGGTCGGCATCAGTCGACGCAGAACTCGTTCCCCTCGATGTCCAGCATCGGGATGCACGACTCGTTCTCGTCATCGGCGTACAGCGTGCGCACGTGTACCGCGCCGAGCGCGACGAGCCGCGCGCACTCGGCCTCAAGGGCGGCGAGGCGCTCGTCCCCCACGAGCCCCGTGCCGACCCGTACGTCGAGGTGCACCCGGTTCTTGGCGGACTTGCCTTCGGGGACGCGCTGGAAGTACAGCCGGGGGCCCACGCCCGAGGGGTCACTGCAGGCGAACCAGGAGTCCCGCTCCTCGGGCGGCTGCGCGCTGTTGTAGTCGTCCCAGGTGGCGAAGTCCTCCGGCGGCGGCGGCGCGACGTAGCCCAGCACCTCGCACCAGAAGCGGGCGAGGCGTTCGGGTTCCGCGCAGTCGAAGGTGACCTGGAACTTCTTGATCGACATCATCGGGCCACGGTATCCACGCTCACCGGTCACCGGAACCCTCCGGCGGAGTCGGTCCGGTCCCCTGACGCGGACTTCACGGTGCGACCACTGTCATGTCACGAACGTGTCGTGAAGACGATCAGGATGAAACGGGAGTGATCGCGTCTGCCGTCTGGGAGGACGGAAAGCCACACGGATGACCCGCGAACGAACAGTCGCCCGGCACTCGCCCTCGGCTCCCACCCCGCCCGACCACTCCCCACGAGCTACAGCCCCACGCAGAGGACATCGCATGCGCACTCGGAAGATCTCGGTACTGACCATGACGGCAGTGGCTTTCAGCCTGGCCCTGACGGCATGCGGCAACAACGACAGCGCCGACACGTCCTCCTCCCCCTCCCTTTCCCCCTCCTCCTCCTCCGCGAGCAGCTCGGCGACGGCATCGAAGACCCCGCCGAAGAAGTCCGACGCCGCGGAGGGCACGTCGGCGAGCACGCCCGCCAAGCCCGAGGGCAACTCCGGCGGGAAGTGCACGGACCGGCTCGACTACGCGGGCGACGCGCGATCCAACGCGGAGATCAACTCCATCGGCGAGGACACGGGCACCTGCCCGCCGGTCAAGAAGTGACGCCGCGCCCTGGACAAGCGCGAGAGGCTGACGTCACCGCAGGTGAGAGGCGGTTTGCGCCCCCGGCAGGACTCGAACCTGCGGCCAAGCGCTTGCTGTCGATTCCGGGATCGCTGCCCGATGGGCGTCTCGGGCAGCGAAGCCGCGTGCCGTCGACCGGAGGCCGACACCGTGAGGTATTTGGGTACTATGGCGGCGGAGGTGTATCAACAATGACGACGGCGGCGAAGCCGGTACGCCAGTCCCCGCTGAAGGTGGACCCGGCGACGGACAAGTTGATCAGCCAGGGCGCTCATTTCCTGGGGCTGACGAAGAAGGACCTGGTGGCCGAGGCGGTCCGGGCGTATCTGGAGCAACGCCGTGAGGATTTGCGATCCGGCATGGTGGAAGCGCTCAGCGTGCTGGATGGGTCGCTGAAATCGGATGTGATGCTGCTGACCGGGCTGACCGCGGAGGAGATCGACGCGGTCGGGGGAATCGGGGAATGAGCGGACCCGGCCCGCTGCGCCCGGCCCGCCCGACGCTGCGCTGCTTACGCGAGGATTTGCGCCTCGAGGTGCCGCCGGTCACGGCACCGCTGGACGAGATCGACCACCCGGTGCTGGCCAAAGCGTCCGAGCAGTTCGCGGATGAGGACGGCAAGCACGAACGCATCCTGTCCGTGGATGACCAGGTGCTGTTCAAGGTCAAGGTGCAACGGTGGCGCGGCGCGGTATGGCTGGACGCCGACCTGCCGTGGCTGGTCGCGGCGGGTCGGCGCGAGGACGGCTCGGGCGGTGACTTCTATGCAGCCCTCGAGGCCGATGGACGCGCTGGCCGGGCTCGCTACAACGCGGAACATTCCGACGGCCTGAAGACCACGACGCACACCGCTTACCTCCTGCCCGCGCGCGAGGACCACGTCCGGTACCGCGCCGAGGCAGGTGTCCGCTTCGTGCGCCGCCTGCGGGCGACTCTGCTGGACCTGGCGCACGCCACGCTGCGCGACGGCCGTGAGCACACGCGCGAGTTCGACACTTTCACCCTTGGCCTCCAGGTGCGGGCGGACGACGGCCATGAGACCTACCTCGCCGTCCGGATCACCGGCTCCGTTCCGCCGAACCTGACCGTGCTGATCCTGCGCAACGTCCCCGGCTGCGAGGCTGAAGGCTGGTACCCGGAGTACGCCCTGCCTGAGCGGGACCTGCTCCCGGCCGAACAGGCGTGGTCCAACCTCATGGACCCACGCGCGGCCGCCCAAGTGCTGGACGAGATGGGGTAGCCAGGCGTCCGTCGGCGCGAACTGCAACCCCGATGTCTGGGTTGTCCACGATCGTGGGCAGGCGAGGCGCTTGGTCTCACAGCGATGCACATCCGGGCATCAAAGAACCCCTCGCGCGTTTCCGCAGGGAGAGGGTAAGTGCGCCCCCGGCAGGACTCGAACCTGCGGCCAAGCGCTTAGAAGGCGCCTGCTCTATCCACTGAGCTACGGGGGCCGGGTGTGGCCGGGTGGCGAAGGGGGCCGGATGTGGGGGCATCCGTGACCTTGCCGGGGACAAGGATAGGGGTTTCGGGTCCGTGTCCCTGGTGCTCCGCCTCCGCGCCACGATGTGGAGGTTCAGTGAAGCGGTCCTGATAATCGCAGGCAGGTGCGAATCTCGCATCGCTTTTGGCGTCTCGTGCCACGGGTGTTGTGCACTCGTTATGCCTGCGCCCCGGCCGCCCCTTCCGTCACCCGTGTCCGATCGGCGCGCAGAACGGTCCATATGCTTTAGAAAACCGATAAAATTGGGCATTCTTCGCATGTGGTGACCTTGGACGTACGGCCTCAATTGCTTGACGCACTCTCCGCCCTGCGCGAGCGTGTCGCCGCCGCACGCTTTCCGCTCCCCCTCGCGGGGGCGCCACGCGCGCGTGCCAACCGGGACGAGCTGCTCGCGCAGCTCGACGACTATCTGGTGCCCCGGCTCAAGGCACCCGAAGCGCCCCTGCTCGCCGTCATCGGCGGTTCCACCGGCGCGGGGAAGTCCACACTGGTGAACTCCCTGGTCGGACGGCGGGTCAGCGAAGCGGGCGTGCTGCGGCCCACGACACGTACACCCGTGCTCGTCTGCCATCCGGACGACCATCTCTGGTTCGCCGGGATGCGCGTCCTGCCCGACCTCACGCGCGTGTGGGTGCCGCAGCGGGACCCCATGGACAGCGGCGTGAACGGGGAGAACGGCGAGGAGGACGACGAGGACGACGCCGTCCTGGGCCTCGCGGCCGAGGACGAGCGCGCCCTGCGCATCGAGACGGCGCCCAGCCTGCCGCGCGGGCTGGCCCTGCTGGACGCGCCCGACATCGACTCCCTCCTCGCGGACAACCGCGTCCTGGCCGCGGAGCTGCTCTCCGCCGCCGACGTATGGGTCCTGGTGACCACCGCGTCGCGCTACGCCGACGCGGTGCCCTGGCACCTGCTCCGCACCGCCAAGGAGTACGACGCCACCCTCGTCACCGTCCTCGACCGCGTGCCCCACCAGGTGGTGACCGAGGTGTCACGGCAGTACGCGGCGCTCCTGACGAAGGCGGGGCTCGGCGACGTACCGCGCTTCACCGTGCCGGAGCTGCCCGAGTCCGCGGGCGGCGGCGGCCTCCTGCCCGCCACCGCCGTCGCGCCCCTGCGCGCCTGGCTCACGCACCGGGTGCAGGACCCCGAGGCCCGCGCCCAGGCCCTCACCCGTACGGCGAACGGGGTACTCGACTCGCTCGACACCCGCATGCCCGAACTGGCCGGCGCGGTCGCCGCCCAGCACGCCGCCGCGCTACGGCTCACCTCCGCCGTCGACGAGGCGTACGACACCGAGCACGCACGCGTGCGGGGCCGCCTGCAGGCCGGGGCGGTACTCGCGGGAGGCGCCCTGAAACGCTGGCGCAGCTACCCGCTGGACTGCGCGGCGGACGAACTCCTCGACGCCATCTGCGAGAGCCTGGAGGCGCTCCTGCTGTGCGCGGTGACCGCTGCCGACGAGCGCATCGACGAGGCCTGGCGGCGGGAGCCCGCCGCGGGCGCCCCCGGCCTCGCCGACCGCGATCCTTCGATGGACAGCGCCGAGCACCGCATCGGGATGGCCGTCCGCAGATGGCGGCGCGTCCTGGAGGAGTACGCCGAGGACGAGGTCCGCGTCCTGCAGAGCGTGGAGAGGAACACGCTCCCCGACCCCGAGACGATCGCCGCGCTGCTGGCCACCGCGCTCCTCGGCGGCCACCGCGCGCGCGTGGCCGGTGAGGTGCTCGCCCAGCGGATCGGCGCCCAGGCCGCCGTCCGGCTGCGCGACAGGGGCGCCCACCTGCTCGTCGGCTACCTGGAGAAGGTCCTCGCCATCGAGCGCGAGCGCAGGCTCGCCCCCTTGGACGCCCTCGCCGTGCACCCCGAACCCCAGGCCGCACTCATCGCCGCCCTGTCCGTACTGCAGAAGGAGAGGTGACGCGGTGACCACCGTCACTGATCACACCGAGCACGACGAGCGGGGCGAGCGGGGCGAGCGCCCGGGGAGCCCCGGCCGGAGCACCCAGGGCTCCCGGGAGACCTGGGGGGACGGTCTCATCGCGCGGCGTGTCGTGGAGGGCCGGCCGCAGCGGCCGGCGGAGAGCACGGTACGCGCGTACGCCCCGTCCACGCAGCCCCCCGCCTCGTACGAGGGACCGCTCGCGGAGCGGCTCGACGCGCTGCGGGAACTGGTCGGGCTCTCCCGCCCCCGCCTCGACACCAGCACCCTCGCCGAGGCGGGCCGCGTCCTCGACGAGTCCGACGCCCGGCGCAAACTGTCGGGACGGCACACGGTCATCGCCATCGCGGGCGCCACCGGCAGCGGCAAGTCGACGCTCTTCAACGCCCTCGCCGGCGTGATGATCTCCGACACCGGCGTCCGCAGGCCGACGACCGCCGCGCCCCTCGGGTGCAGCTGGACGGACGGCGCGGCGGGCCTCCTCGACCGGCTCGGCATCCCCGGACGGCTGCGCCGCCGCCCGCTCCAGGGGCCCGGCGCCGACGAGCTGAAGGGGCTCGTGCTGGTCGACCTGCCGGACCACGACTCGGCGGCCGTCGAGCACCGCGAGCACGTCGACCGCATCCTGGGGCTCGTCGACGCCGTCATCTGGGTCGTCGACCCCGAGAAGTACGCCGACGCGATGCTCCACGAGCGCTATCTGCGGCCCATGGCAGGCCATGCCGAGGTCACGTTCGTGGTGCTCAACCAGATCGACAGGCTGCCCGGCGACGCCGCCGACCAGGTCCTCGACGACCTGCGACGGCTCCTCGACGAGGACGGCCTCGCGCTCGGCGAGCACGGCGAACCCGGCGCCACGGTCCTCGCGCTCTCCGCGCTCACCGGCCAGGGCATGGAGGAGCTGCGCGAGTCCCTGAGCCAGTTCATCCGGCAGAGGTCGGCCGCGGCCCGGCGCATCACCGCCGACCTGGACGCCGCGGCGGAACGACTGCGTCCGGTGTACGTGGCGGGGGCGTCGGCGGGCCGCAACCGGGGCCGCATCGGGCTCAGCGAGGAGGCGCGCGAGGAGTTCACCGACCGCCTCGCCGAGGCCGTGGGCGCCACCACCGCGGGCGAGGCCGCGGAACGGGCCTGGTGCAGGAACGCGGTCAAGGCGTGCGGCGACCCCTGGCTGCACCTGTGGCGGTGGTACGAGGCGCGGCGCTCGGCCGAGGGTTCGACCTCGCCCCTCGCGCCCGGCCCCGTCGACGAGGAGGTGACGGCGCGCCAGCGCGTGGAGCACGCGGTGCGCGCGGTGGCCGACGAGGCGGCCGCAGGGCTGCCCCAGCCCTGGGGACAGGCCGTACGCGAGGCCGCGGTGCGCGGCGCCGAAGGGCTGCCCGAGACGCTCGACCTCCTCGCGGTACGGGCGGGCGTGCCCGCGGGACGGCCGCCGAGGCCCAACTGGTGGCCCGGTGCGGTGCTCGCGCAGGCGGCGATGAGCCTGCTCCAGGTGATCGGCGGCCTCTGGCTCCTGGCCCAGGTCATCGGCATCGCCACGCCGAACCTGGGCGTCCCGGTGCTCCTGATGCTGACCGGCATCCTGGGCGGCCCCTGCGTGGAGTGGACGAGCCGCCTCGCGGCGCGCGGACCGGCGAGGCGGTACGGGGCAGAGGCGGAACGGCGGCTGCGGGAGGCCGCCGCGGGGTGCGGCCGGGCCAGGGTCCTCGACCCGGTGGCGGCGGAACTGCTGCGCTACCGGGAGGTGCGGGAGCAGTACGTGCGGGTGACGGGGGCGCGGGCGCCCCTGTGGTGAGCCCGGGCGGGGGCCCCGCGAGGGTGACGGAGTTTTCCACAACCGGCGGGTAGCCCACAGGTCCCAGCGGGATCGGCCGGGCCCGTGCAGTCTGAGAACGCAGCCGCGGGAGGCGCGGCGGAGGCAGCAGCGGACGCACGGGGAGAGCGCGATGAACGAGACGACGGTCACGGTGGTGGGGAACGTGGCGACGACACCGGTGTACCGGGAGTTGCCGTCGGGACCGGTGGCACGGTTCAGGCTCGCGGTGACGGCGCGGTACTTCGACGCGGTGAAGAACACCTGGAACGACGGGCACACGAACTTCTTCACGGTGTGGGCGCGGCGCGCACTCGGCGCCAACGTGCAGGGCTCGCTCGCGGTCGGCGAACCGGTCATCGTGCAGGGCCGGTTGAAGGTGCGCGACGAGGAACGGGGCGGCCAGCACTGGACGTCGGCCGACATCGACGCGCAGACCATCGGCCACGACCTGTCGCGCGGCACCGCGGCGTTCCGGCGGGTGCTCAAGGGCGACGGGTCCCTGACGGAAGCCGCGACGGCCAGGGAGCGTCCGGAGCCGGAGCCAGTGGGCTGACCCGAGGGAAGCCCGCCCGCCCCCTGGTACCCGCGAGCCGCGCACCGCGACCGGCGGGCCGCGACCCGCGCCCCGCGTCACGGGGAGCCGACGAACCGTCAGACGGCGGCCCATGTGCGGCTTATCGGCATTTGCTTGCCATGGATTTGTCGATAAGCCCAGCTCGGAAAGGGTGTTGCGATAACGATTCCGAGTCGGATCAGCCATCGGACGGTATGACCGCGGGGAGCGGTGGGCCGTTTCCTTAGGATGCCGAACGTAACTCACGGGGCAGTTGGCAGGAGAGGCCACGCAGGTGGCAGGTGTTCCTGCCTCTTTCAATCTGCTGGCGGGACCACCCCCCTCGTTCTCAACGGGTCCCGCACGGAGGGGAATTCAGTGTTTTCTGCGCGGTCCATACGTAGCGCCCTGGGCAGTGCCGTGCGCGGCGCCATACGTGGCGGAGGCGTCGCGCGCCTCGCCGCGGTGGCCGCGGCGTCCGGGCTCGTCGCCACGGGCGCGTTGGCCACCGCCGGACCGGCCGCGGCGGAAGAGTCGCCGCAGCACCGGGGCGGGGCGACCGCCACGCTGGGCGGACTGCAGACCTACGACCAGGCCGTCATCCGTGAGAACGGCAGCTCCCAGCAGGTGCCGGCGGGCCTCTTCGAGATGTCCGTCGAGAACGGCGGCACCCTGCAGACCTACTGCGTGGACATCCACAACCCCACGCGCAAGGACGCCGGCTACCAGGAGACCCCGTGGAGCGGCACCTCGCTGCACGGCAACCGTGACGCGGGGAAGATCCGCTGGATCCTGCAGCACTCCTACCCCCAGGTGAACGACCTCGCGGCGCTCGCCGAGAAGGCCGGCGCGAAGTCCCTCACCGAGCAGACCGCCGCGGCGGGCACCCAGGTGGCGATCTGGCGGTACTCGGACCGGGCCGAGGTCGAAGCCGTCGACCCGCAGGCCGAGAAGCTCGCCGACTACCTGGAGCGGAGCGCGCGCACCAGCGCCGAGCCGAGGGCCTCGCTCACCCTCGAACCGCCCGCCGTCTCCGGGCGCGCGGGGGAGCGGCTCGGCCCCGTCACCGTGCGGACCGACGCGGAGGCGGTCACCGTGACGCCGCCCACGGACTCCGTGACGAGCGGGGTGCGGATCGTCGGCAAGGACGGCAAGCCCGTGAAGTCCGCGGGCGACGGCACCCGGCTCTACTTCGAGGTGCCGAAGGACGCCCCCGACGGCACGGCCGCGCTCTCGGTCCAGGCGTCGACCACCGTGCCGGTCGGCCGGGCGTTCACCTCCGAGACCCGGAGCCAGACGCAGATCCTCGCCGGCTCCAGCGAGTCGACCGTGTCGGCCACGGCGACGGCCGACTGGGCCACCGAGGGGGCGATACCCGCGCTGTCGGCGGAGAAGAACTGCGCCAAGAGCGGCGTGGACATCACGGCGAGCAACAAGGGCGACAAGCCCTTCACCTTCCGCCTCATGGGGTTCAAGCACACCATCGAGGCGGGCACGTCGCAGACCGTGACGGTCCCGCTCCAGGAGGACCAGGCGTACGACTTCACGATCCGGGCGCCCAGCGGCTTCGAGAAGCGCTTCAGGGGCGTCCTGGACTGCAGGACCGAGGGCGCGGCGATCACCGGCAAGTCCCAGCAGGCCAACGAGCCCGCCCCCGCGTCGGCCGGCGGCACCACGGGCATGGGCGGCGGCGACCTCGCCGAGACCGGCAGCTCGGGCGACACGCCGCTGATGGCCGGCGTCGCGGTGGCCTTCGTCGTCCTCGGCGGAGCGGTGGTCTTCCTCCTCCGCAAGAAGAAGGGCTGACCCGGCCCCGGGCGCGGAACCAGCCGGTTTCCGCCCAGGGCTGGCCGTACGGCAAGATGGGGTGTATCTGCCCACTCACTGATTGCCGGACGGTTTCTCTTGGCTGAGTACATCTACACCATGCGCAAGACGCGCAAGGCGCACGGCGACAAGGTGATCCTCGATGACGTCACCTTGAGCTTCCTTCCTGGCGCGAAGATCGGTGTCGTGGGCCCCAACGGCGCCGGCAAGTCCACGGTGCTCAAGATCATGGCGGGTCTGGAGCAGCCGTCGAACGGTGACGCGTTCCTCTCGCCCGGGTTCAGCGTCGGCATCCTCATGCAGGAGCCGCAGCTCGACGAGTCGAAGACCGTCCTGGAGAACGTGCAGGACGGCGCCGCCGAGATCATGGGCAAGCTCAAGCGCTTCAACGAGGTCGCCGAGCTGATGGCGACCGACTACTCCGACGCGCTGATGGAGGAGATGGGCAAGCTCCAGGAGGACCTGGACCACGCCAACGCCTGGGACCTCGACGCCCAGCTCGAACAGGCCATGGACGCGCTCGGCTGCCCGCCCGGCGACTGGCCCGTCACCACCCTCTCCGGCGGTGAGAAGCGCCGCGTCGCGCTCTGCAAGCTCCTCATCGAGGCGCCCGACCTGCTCCTCCTCGACGAGCCCACCAACCACCTCGACGCCGAGTCGGTGAACTGGCTGGAGCAGCACCTCTCCCAGTACTCCGGCGCCGTCGTGGCGGTCACCCACGACCGGTACTTCCTGGACAACGTCGCCCAGTGGATCCTGGAGCTCGACCGCGGGCGCGCCCACCCCTACGAGGGCAACTACTCCACGTACCTGGAGAAGAAGGCCGCGCGTCTGAAGGTCGAGGGCCAGAAGGACGCCAAGCGCGCCAAGCGACTGAAGGAAGAGCTGGAGTGGGTGCGGTCCAACGCCAAGGGGCGTCAGGCCAAGTCCAAGGCGCGTCTGGCGCGCTACGAGGAGATGGCCGCCGAGGCGGACAAGATGCGGAAGCTGGACTTCGAGGAGATCCAGATCCCGCCGGGCCCGCGTCTGGGCTCGATCGTCGTCGAGGTCGAGCACCTCTCGAAGGCCTTCGGCGACAAGGTCCTGGTCGACGACCTCAGCTTCTCGCTGCCGCGCAACGGCATCGTCGGCATCATCGGTCCGAACGGCGCGGGCAAGACCACGCTGTTCAAGATGATCCAGGGCCTGGAGCAGCCCGACTCCGGCAAGATCAAGATCGGTGACACGGTCAAGGTCTCCTACGTCGACCAGGGCCGCGCCAACATCGACCCCAAGAAGACGCTGTGGGCCGTCGTCTCCGACGAGCTGGACTACATCAACGTCGGCCAGGTCGAGATGCCCTCCCGGGCGTACGTCTCCGCCTTCGGCTTCAAGGGTCCGGACCAGCAGAAGCCGGCCGGGGTGCTCTCCGGCGGTGAGCGCAACCGCCTCAACCTGGCGCTGACCCTCAAGGAGGGCGGCAACCTGCTCCTCCTCGACGAGCCGACGAACGACCTCGACGTCGAGACCCTGTCCTCCCTGGAGAACGCGCTCCTGGAGTTCCCGGGCGCGGCCGTGGTCATCTCCCACGACCGGTGGTTCCTCGACCGGGTCGCCACGCACATCCTCGCCTACGAGGGCGACTCCAAGTGGTACTGGTTCGAGGGCAACTTCGAGTCGTACGAGAAGAACAAGATCGAGCGTCTCGGCCCGGACGCGGCCCGTCCGCACCGCGCCACCTACAAGAAGCTCACGCGAGGCTGAGGCGGCTGTGGCTCGACACATATACCAGTGCCCGCTGCGCTGGTCGGACATGGACGCCTTCGGGCACGTCAACAACGTCGTCTTCCTGCGGTATCTGGAAGAGGCGCGCATCGACTTCATGTTCCGGCTCGCGCCCGGTGACGGGTCGCCGTCGTTCTCCGGCGGTTCCGTCGTGGCCCGCCACGAGATCGACTACGTACGCCCGCTGGTGCACCGGCACGAGCCGGTCACCATCGAGTCGTGGGTGACGAAGATGGGCGCGGCGTCGCTCACCATCGCGTACGAGATCAAGGACGCGGAACAGGTGTATGTGCGGGCCTCGACCGTGGTCGTGCCCTTCGACCTGGAGGCGCAGCGGCCCCGGCGGATCACCGCCGAGGAGAAGGCGTTCCTCCAGAGGTACGTGGACGACGGCTCCGACAGCGGCTCGGGGGCGCTCGCCGCATGACTGAGCGGCTCCACTTCGCCGATGCCGGGGAGGCGGCGGACCTCGCCGCCTTCCTGGCCAGGCTGATCCACTACGACAAGGCCGCCGCCGTGCGGCTGCAGGCCGCCGGGGACACGCTCGCCGTGTTCGGGCGGCCGCCGTCGTTCGAGGTGCTCGCCATCCGTACGGCGCGGCTCGCCGAGCCGTACGAGCACGGGCGCGGCACCGCGCTGGACGTCACCGTCTCGGCGGGGGAGTTCCTGGAGTCCGTGGGCGAGGCCGCCCAGTCGGTCCTCGCGGCGGGCGTCGCCGCCGTGCCGGATGCCGTCACCGGGCCGCCCTGGGCGGGCGTCCTTCCGCCCCGCGGCGGCTGGCGGCAGGAGCCGGGGCTCCCGGCCCCCGAGGCGGTGCGGGACCTGGTCCGGGTCGCCGTCACCGAATTCCGTACCCGGATCGAGGAGTTGCCCGCCGAGCGGCGGGTCCGCGCCGAGCTGGACCGGGTGGGCCGGGAGATCTGGTCCAGGACCATCGGCGGCACGGGCCTGCCGGTGCGCGCCGCGCACGCCGCGCAGTCCCTCGGCTTCCTGCGGGGCGACACGCTGACCCTGCTGTCGTCGGGGGCGTGGCTCCGGCTGCGTACGCCCTACGGGTCCGTGGCCGTGCGCCGGGCGGGTGCGCCGGGGCTCTCCGTCACACCCGCCTGACCGGGGCCGGTCAGCCCTCGGAGTTGACCATGGAGGCCGCCGCGTACGTCAGGTAGTTCCACAGTGTCCGCTCGTGCTCCTCGGAGAGGCCGAGCTGGTCGACGGCCGTCCGCATGTGCTTCAGCCACGCGTCGTGCGCCGCGCGGTCTACGGTGAACGGGGCGTGCCGCATGCGCAGGCGCGGGTGGCCGCGGTTGTCGCTGTAGGTGCGCGGGCCGCCCCAGTACTGCATCAGGAAGAGCGCGAGGCGCTCCTCGGCGGGACCGAGGTCCTCCTCGGGGTACATCGGCCGAAGGAGCGGGTCGTCCGCGACTCCCTGGTAGAAGAGGTGCACCAGGCGCCGGAAGGTCTCCTCGCCGCCGACCTGCTCGTAGTAGGTCTGCTCCTGGACCGTGCCGTGTGGGATCTCTGTCACGCTGTCCATGGTCTCAGACGGCACGGCCGAGTACGGAAGGCCTAGGACCGCCCCCGGTGCCGGTCGCGGTCCACCCCCGCCCGGCCGCTCGCATCGGCGGCTTCGGCGCAGGACAGTGGACGTATGGAACCCGACCCCGCACGTGTCGCCGACGCCAGGGCCTCCCTCGTGCGCGAGCTGGAGGCCGGCGGCGCCTGGGCGGAGGACCCCGCCTGGCGTGCGGCGTTCGAGGCCGTGCCGCGGCACCTGTTCGTGCCGTACTACTACCTCGGGGTGCCCGGCGGGTACGAACGGCTGTGGTGCGAGGACCCCGACGCCGGGCGCCGCGCCCGCTGGCTGCGCGGGGCCTACGCCGACGCCCCGCTCGCCACCCGCGTACGCGACGGAGAGCTGATCTCCTCCAGCAGCCAGCCGTCCCTCATGGCGAAGATGCTGGCGTGGCTCGACGTGCGGGACGGGGCCGGCTGCGACGTCCTGGAGATCGGCGCCGGCACCGGCTACAACGCCGCGCTGCTCGCCCACCGGCTCGGTGACGACCGCGTCACCACCGTCGACCTCGACCCGGAGATCACCGAGTCCGCGCGCCGGCACCTGGCCGCCGCCGGTTACCGCCCGGCCGTGGTGACCGGCGACGGGGCCGCGGGCTGCCGGGAGCGCGCGCCGTACGACCGGATCATCGCCACCTGCACCCTCAGCTCGGTGCCGCGCGCCTGGCTCGCCCAGTGCCGCCCCGGCGCCCGCATCCTCACGCCGCTGGCCACCGGCCTGATCGCGCTGACCGTGCGGGACGCCGACCACGCCGAGGGGCGCTTCCTGCACACGCCCGCCTACTTCGTGCCGCTGCGCGGCGGCGACGTACGCGGCCCCTACGAGCGGCACATCGGGGGGCTGCCGCGCGAAGTCCTAGGGAATGAACTCTTCCGGTTCCTTCTGGAGCTGACCGCGGGCAGCCTCGACCCGCACGAGGCGCTCGCGCTGTGGCAGCGCGAGCGGCGGCCGGTGCGCGAGCGCTTCGGGGTGACCGTGCGCGGACCGTACGAGTGGGCCTGGCTCGACGACCCCGAAGGGCCGTACGTCTGGCCGCTGTGACGGTCCGCGTCCGGCCCGTGGCCGGTGCGCGTGCGGGTCAGTCGCGGCGGACCGTGATCGTGGTCCAGGCGCCCACGTGTACGCGGTCGCCGTCCTGGAGCGGGACGGGCACGAACGGCTGGATGGGCTCATCGCCGTCGTTGACCGTCGTGCCGTTCGTGGAGTTCTGGTCGACGACCGCCCAGCTCCCGTCCGGCTGCTGGACCAGGACCGCGTGCTGGTGCGAGACGCCCGGGTCCTCCGGGGGCACCGACAGGTCGATGTCCGGGGTGTCGCCCGTGGAGTGGCGGCGGCGGCCGATGGTCAGCTGGTTGCCGGCCAGCGGGCGCTGCTGCTCCGGCGAGTACGCGGGCAGGTTGAGCCCCGACGCCTCGGGGCCGCTGCGCTGCATCATCGCCATGAAGTACTCGCGGTCGGGACCGATGGTCGCCGTCCACGTGCCAGGGCCCTGCGGTGCCTGCTGCTGCGGCGCCTGCTGCTGCGGGGGCCCCTGCGGGAAGGGGTCCTGCTGCTGCGGCGGCGGGCCCTGCTGCGGGGGCGGACCCTGCGGCGGCCGGCCCTGCTGGGGCGCCGGGCTCTGGAACACGTCCGACCGCTGGAAGGGCTCCTGCTGCCGGGGCGGCCCCGAGGGAGGCTGCTCCTGCCGCGGCGGACCCTGCCGGAACGGCTCGGCCGGGGCGGGCGGCGCCGCGGCGGACGACGAGGGCGGGGAGATCACCCAGTCGTCGTCGCCACCGCCGAAGGACGGCCCCCCGGAGGACGGCCCCCCGGTGCCGGGTGGCGGGGGCGGGCCCTGCGGCGCGCCGCTCTGCTGCGGGAACGCGGGCGCGGGCGGCGCGGGCGGACCCGGCTGCTGGAACGCCTGCGGGGCGCCGGGGCCCTGCGGACCGGACGGGCCGGGCTGCCCGCCGTTGCCGTTCCCGAAGGGCGGGATCGGCTCGGCGGGGCGGTTCATCTGCGAGGGGCGCGAGCCCTGGTACTCGTACGAGTCCTGGCCCGGACGCCCGGGGGGCCCGCCGGGACCGGGGCCGGGACCGCCTGGGCCGGGGCCGCCGGGGCCGGGCTGCGAGAACTGCCGGCCCGGGTGCGGAGGCGGCATGCCGGGGCCGCCGTGCGTGGCCGGCAGCGGCGGGTTCGGCGCGGCGGGGGTGTACGACGTGGCGGTGTTCGTCAGGAAGTTCCAGCGGCACTCCTCGCAGAACGGCGCGTTCGCCTCGCGGGGCGTGCGGCACTGCGGGCAGAGCTCCGCCTCGGGGCCCGGGTCCGGCACGGCGGCCGGATGCGGGCGCCCGGGCGCGGGCTGCGAGAAGTTCGGGTCCTGGCCGGGCGGCGGCGGGGGATAGCTGTATCCGGCCGCGGGCGGCGGCGGAGGCGGCGGCGGTACGGCACCGGCCATGCGGTGACCGCAGACCTCGCACCAGTCATCGGAACCCGACTGGTGTCCGTTCGGGCAGGTCGGCATGTCGGCGCTTCCCCCTCTCCTTCTCCGGCCCGAGGGCCGTACGTGTCACGTGTGGTGGTCCGCGCGAAAGCTACCGCTTCTTCACGCGAACCGTCTTCGTCGACCGGGTCTCGAGTGTCATCTCGTCGGCCTCGGCGACCTTCGCCTTCAATCGAACAGTACCTTCCGCGGCGTCCACGACGTCCACCACCTTGGAAAGCAGTCTCGCCGTATCCGCGTTGCCGGAGGCGGCGGCGAGCTGGACGGCCCGGCCGAGCTTCGCGGTCGCCCCGTCGACATCTCCCGATTTGCGCGCGTCGAGTCCCTGCTGGATCACCTGGGCCAGCTCGGCCTGTCCCGTGTAGTGCGCGACCTGCGGATTGATGCTGGTGGACGCCGCCATGTCGTCCGTCCACACCGCGCGCACGAGGCCCTGCGACAGCGTCTGCACGCTCCCGTCGTCCTGCGGCACGACCAGGGAGACGCGGGCGGCGAGCATCTCCCGGCCGAGGTCGGCGCCGGGCACCCGCACGCAGATGTGGTAGTCGCGGGACTCGTCGCCCCAGGACCCGGTGGGGTAGTCCCCGGCCCGCGGGCCCGCCTCCGTGCGGCGGTCGGTCAGCTCCTCGACCGTGGGCGCCACCTGCTTGACGAACTTGATCTCCACGCCCACCGGTGTCCACAGGCGCAGGCTGACGTCGGCCACCTCCTTGCCCATGGCCGCCTCCATCATCGAGGTGAAGTCGGCGGCGAGCCCGGCCGGGTCGGCGACGATGTCGGCGGTGCCGAGCAGCGCGGAGGCGATCCCTTTGACCTCCTTCACCTCCCAGTCCGTGCCGACACCGCGGGCGTCGCAGGTGAAGCGGCCCGCGCAGGAGTCGAGCGCGGCCCTGAGGTCCTCGGGGGACTCGTGTTCGTTGCGGCCGTCGGTGAGCAGGATGCCGTGGCGCACCGACGACGCGGCGACGTCGGCGGAGGCGAGGATGCGGTCGGCCAGGCGCAGCCACGTGCCGATCGCCGTGCCGCCGCCCGCGCTCAGCCTGCGCAGCGCCTGCTTGGCCTGGGCGCGGGTGGCCGCGTCCGCCACCGCGAGGCGGCCGTTGCCGGGATAGACCTCCTGGGCGACGTGGGTGCCGCCGATCACCGCGAAGCGCACCCCGTCGCGCAGGGCGTCGATCGCGGCGGCCGTGGCGTCCCGCGCGCCCCGCATCTTCGTCGGCGGGTAGTCCATGGAACCCGAGCAGTCGACCATGATCGCCACGGCGGCGTCCGGGCCCTGCCCCGCGGAGTACAGGTGCGGCGCGCCGACGGCCGCGCCGATGGTGCCGCCGCCGGTCGAGCTGACCGTGGCGATGGCGTTGACCTCGCGGCCGCCCTCGGGCAGGAACTCGTTCTGGTAGACGTCGACCGAGAACTGCGGCACGTTCGATTTCGAGAAGATGGCCATGGATGCTGCTCCCCCTCAGATCCTCATGTCCTCATGCGTCCCCGGCCTCCCCCGGCCGGCGATGTGACCGCCGCGCACGCGCCGGCGGTGTGCGGCGCGTGCGTCCGCGCCGGATGCTAGGCCGATCCTGCCCCTTGCGGCACGAAGGGGAACGGGACGACGGCCACTGTTACGTTGTCGTGGCCCCCGCCGTCCAGCGCGTGGCCGACCAGGACCTGGGCGCTGTGCAGCGGCCGGTCCGCGGCGTCGGCGGGCACGGCCCGGGCCATCTCCTCGACGGCCTCGGCGTAGTTCCACAGTCCGTCCGTGCACACCACCACTACACCCGGGCGGTCGGGCTTGAAGGAAGCGGTGTGCGGCTCCAGTTCGTAGGCGTCGGCGCCGAGCCAGCCCGTGATGGCGTGCGCGCGCTCGTCGGCGTACGCCTCGGCCTCGTTCATCAGACCCGCCGCGACCATCTGCGCGGCCCACGAGTCGTCCTCGGTGAGGCGGACGGTGGGGCCCTCGCGGTCGTCGGGGACCCAGTAGGCGCGGCTGTCGCCGACCCAGCCGACGACGAGCAGGCCGCCGGCGACGACGGCGCCGACCAGGGTGCAGGCGGGCGCGTTCTGGTGCGGGCTGTGCTCGCGGGCCGAAGGGGGCTCGGCCGCGAGGGCGTTGACCGCGTCGGCCGCCGACAGGATGGCGTCGTGCATGGCCTGCTGCGGGTGCGTGCCGCGGGGGAGCGCCTCCCGCAGCGTCTCGTTGGCGGCGCGGGACGCGGCGAGCGAGGCGTCGTCGGGGCGGGTCGCGGAGGAGACGCCGTCGCAGACGATGGCGACGACGGCGGACGAGCCGTCGGGCAGGGCGGCCGCCGAGATCGCGAACGCGTCCTCGTTGCGGTGGTGGCGGAGCCCGCGGTCGCTGACCGCGGCGACGGCGTCGAGTTCCTGCTCCATGTGGTCGCGCTCGCGCGGCTGCGCGTGCCCGCAGTTCTCGCAGTACCCGTCGGCGTCGACGCGCCCCGAGCGGCAGGCCACGCAGACCTTGGCGCCCGCGGCGGGGTCGGGGCCGGGCACGGCCGTACGCGGGTCGGCGGACCCGGCGGGGACCGCGGGGGCCTCGGCGGGGAGCGGCGGGACGGCGGCCGGCGCGGGCAGCGGGTACTCGTCGGGCTCCCGCAGCTCACCGCCCGTCGAGTCCGTCCCCGGCAGGTCGGTGGGCAGGTGCGTGGGCGCGGGGGTGTCGGAGCTGTCCACCTCGGGGGCGGCCGGCCAGGGCTCCTCCGGGGCGGGGTGCCCGGCCGACCCGTTGGGGGAGGCGGCGGGACGGGCCGGCACCGCCGACAGGTCGTACCCGCACGCTCCACAGAACAGGTCACCCGACTCCAGCGGCTCCTCGCAGCTGGGGCAGGCAGACAGTTGGGGCATCTGCGACATCACTCACACCCACGTCCGGGGGCGGAAACGGTTGGCCCGCTCCACCAGTTCGATCCTCTCCTCGCCACCCTGTGCGAGCCGGGCCAGTGTCCGGTACGAACGCTCCAGTCCGAACCGGAGACCGCGCTCGTCCAGTTCACTGCCGAGCAGTACGGTCCGCGAGCCGGTGGCCGGCGGCGCGGAAACGTGACCAGAGTGCCTACCGGAGAGTACCCAGTCGAGTGCCGTCCCCAGAACCTCGGTCGACAGGCGCTCCCTGCGCACCGCGTCGAGACCGAAGCCGGAGAGGGCGTCGATCTGCCCCGCGGCGGCCGTCAGGTCGTCGAGGAAGGCGGCGTCGGGCGACGCCGCCGGTCCTTCGAGGCGCTGGCGGAGCCGCGCCCGCACCGCGGCGACACGGGCCGCGGTGTAGTGGATCGACGACTCGGGCACCGACTCCAGGGTGCGCACGGCGCCCGCCCTGTCACCGGCGGCGAGCCGCACCCTGGCCAGGCCGAACGCGGCGCTCACATAGCTCGGATCGGTGGTCCACACCAGGCGGTAGTACTCGGCGGCGTTGTCGAGCTGGCCGAGGACCTCCGCGCAGACGCCGAGTGCCAGCTTCGGCGCGGGCTCGCCGGGGAACGCGTCGTAGACCGCGTCGAACGAGAGCGCCGCGGTCTCGAAGTCGCCGGTGGCCAGGGCCGCCACGCCCCGGTACCAGACCACCCGCCAGTCGTCCGGACGCTGCCGCTCCAGATCGGCGAGGGCCTGCGAAGCGGAGGCCGTTTCCCCCATGGCGAGCCGGGCCCGCAGGCCGCGGAGCCGCAGCTCCACCGAGTCGGCGGGCGCCGCCGCGAGCGCGGTGATCAGCTCGGCGGGCGCGGACGTCAGGAGCCCGGCGAGGAGACCCGCGTTCGGGTCGTTCGGGTCGACGTGCGGCACCGGAAGGGCCAGCGCGGTCGCCGCCGCGTCCAGCGGACGCACGAGCGTGGACACCGGGGGCGCGGGAGGCAGCGCCCGGTGGCCGTTGCCGCCCTCCGGGGGGGCCGGGCGCACCCCGAGCCGCGACACGTCGCCCGACAGCTCCGCGAACAGCTCGGTGTCCGTGACCTTCACCTCGGGCCCGAACAGGGTGGACAGGTACGGGCGCGGCTTGCCCGTCTGGAGCGCGACGACCTCCCGCAGGACGCCCGTGAGCTGCTCGGCCATCTCCTGCGCGGAGGCGAAGCGGCGGGCCGGGTCCGGGTCGGTGGCGCGCACCAGGAGCCGGTAGAAGGACTCGTAGGTACGGAAGACCTCGATGTTGTCGGGGTCGGGCAGGGAGTCCGCGAAGACGTTCGTGTAGCCCTGGAAGTCGAAGGTCAGGACGGCGAGCGTCCGCGCGACCGTGTAGAGGTCGGAGGCCACCGACGGCCCGACCTCCGCCACCTCGGGGGCCTGGTAGCCGACCGTGCCGTAGATCGCGGACTCGTCGTCGTCCATCCTGCGGACCGCGCCCATGTCGATGACCTTGAGCTGGCCCTCGGTCTGGATGGCGTTGTCCACCTTGAAGTCGCAGTACAGGAGGTTGCGGCTGTGCAGGTGCCCCAGGGCCTCCAGCGCCTCGATGCCGTACGCGCACGCCTGCTCGACCGGGAGCGGGTCCCGCCTGCCGTCCGCCGAGCGGCGGCTGTTGGCGATCTCCTTCAGGGACTTGCCGCCGACGTACTCCATGACGATGTACCCGTCCATGGAGCCGGTGCGCTGGTCCAGGTGCTCGACGAAGTTGTAGATGCGGACGATGTTGGCGTGCTCGATCTCGGCGAGGAAGCGGCGCTCGGAGATCGCGGCGGCCATCGCGTCCTGGTCGCCCGTGTCGAGCAGGCCCTTCAGCACCACCCAGCGGTCCGACACCGCGCGGTCTATCGCGAGATACACCCACCCGAGGCCGCCGTGCGCCAGGCAGCCCACGACCTCGTACTGC
The DNA here is from genome assembly GCF_040654435.1 of Streptomyces sp. NPDC050703. Classification (NCBI taxonomy): domain Bacteria; kingdom Bacillati; phylum Actinomycetota; class Actinomycetes; order Kitasatosporales; family Streptomycetaceae; genus Streptomyces; species Streptomyces sp. NPDC050703. The sequence goes on along the minus strand of NZ_JBFAHX010000008.1, from coordinate 59,011 downwards.
CCGTGCACGATGTCACCGGGGTTCAGCTTCGGCACGAAGGAGTACGGGTGGCCGCACTTGGTGCAGAACCCCTCGGTGCGCCCCGGCCGGTCCCCCCGCGCCCGCCCCACCGGCGCCCCGCAGTCCGAGCGCGAGCAGAACCGCTTCCGCTCGGGCACCTCCGGGTTGTCCTGCACCGCGCCGCGCGGGTCGGGGCGCGGCACGTCCGGCACCGCGACCAGGCCGACGCCGAGCCGCCCGCGCCCCGAGGACGGGGCCGCCGAGCCCGAGCTGCGCACCGAGACCGAACGCGACGTCGAGCGGCCGGAGACGGAGCGCGAGAGCCGCCCCGACACCGACCTGCGCGAGGACTGCGAACGGGCGGAACGCGACGAGCGCGACGACGGTCCCGAGCCGCTGCCCGAGCCCCGCGAGCCCTTGCCGCCGCCCGTGACGCCGGTCGGCGACGACCCCACCATGCCGGTGGGCGAGACCACGGGAGCCAGACCGCACGTGTCGCAGTACAGCTCGCCGCCGCCCATGTCCTCGTACGACCCCGCACATCCGGGCCGCTGGCACTGCCGCTGGCTCACGCTTCCTCCCTCCGGTCGGCGGTCCCGCCCTGCTGCGGGACCCCGGGCACGAGCACCTCGGCGGCGGCCCGCTGGTAGCGCAGCACCGCCTCCTCGGCGACGCGCAGGTCACAGGGGGCGCTCCACAGCATCCGGCGCGCCGCGTCGTACCGCTCGATCAGGAGCGGGTCCTCGGCGTGGCCGAGCCGCGCCACCTTCGCCTTGTACGCGTCGAGGCGGCCCCGCAGCTCCGCGCGGACCGCGAGCGGCGCCGTGACGGCGGTCAGCGACTCGCGGGCCCGCAGCAGCTCCTCCTCGGCCTTCTGCTCCAGCGACTCCAGGAGCGGCGAGAGGCGGTGCCACTGGGCGTTCCTGCGGTAGTCCGACGCCATCGCCAGCTGCTCCTGGAGCGCGGTCGGCGGGCCGCTGACCGCGGGCACCTCGGAGGCGGCGATCTTCGCGAGGACCTCACCGCGGGCGTTCCTCGCCTCGGCGAGGGTGCGGTCGGCGCGGGAGAGCACGTCGCGCAGCCTGCCGAGCCTGGCCTCCGCGTCCTGGCGGACGGTGAGCACCGCCTCGATCTCGCGGCGCACCTCCTCCAGGGCGCGCGCCTCGCGGTCGTAGCGATCGGTGTGCGCACGGCCGCCGCCCGGCGCCGAACTGCCCTCGGCCCGCTGCCAGAAGGCGAGCGGATCGCTGATCACCTGCTCCCGCAGGGCGGTCAGGCTGCGCGTGATGCGCTCCAGGTCGTCGCCCGACGGGTGCTCGCCCGGGCGCACGCCCACGGAGTGCGCGAGCTGGCGGGTGCGGGCCAGCTCGGCGGCGAGCAGGTCGATGCGGGCGGGCAGCGCCGACCAGACGGCGTCGGCGGCCACCACCATGTCGAGCGAGTGCGCGTACAGGTCGTTCATCCGGGCGACCAGCTCTTCGAGCGTGAAGCGCTCGGTCAGCTTGGCGGGGCCCGTGAGCGACGGGGAGGTACCGGACGCGGAGCCGCCCGCCACCGTCACGGACTCACCGCGCAGCAGCTCCGTGAGCTCCACCAGGTCCTCGCGGCTGGGCCAGCGGCGACGGGCGCGCAGCTCCCGCGCCGCCCGGAGGGCGCCCGCGTACGCGTCGAAGTACGCCCACAGCAGGGTGATCCGGCTCTCCGTGGCCGCCCACCGCTCCTCGGTGACGCCGGTGAGCCGCGCGCCTTCGAGGAGGCGGCGCCCCGCGTGGTCCTGGAGGGCGAGGAGCGAGGTCTCGATCGCCTCGTGCTCGGCGTCGAGGCGCGCCAGCGCACGGTCCACCTCGTCCCGGTCCATCAGCGGACCGGGGGGCCCCGTGACGCTCATCGATCACCTCTCCGCTCTGCGTGGCCGCAACTCTTGCCTCTGCTCACACCAGTTGTACGCCCAGGGACGTAACGTCCGCGTTCCGTCAGTCGCGGTACTCGGCCTTCGGCGGTGTCGCGTCCTCGCCGATCGGGCCCTTGAGCCATTTGTCGTAGGACTTCTTCCAGCCGTCCTTGTCGTCGCGGTAGTCGGCGAGGACCTTGTTGACCCGGCGGACCAGGTCGTCCGCGCCCTTCTTCATCGCCACGCCGTAGTGCTCGGTGGTGAAGGGCTCCTCGCCCTTCAGTTCGACCGCCGGGTCCTGCGCCGCCTGGCCCGCGGCGAGCGCGCTGTCGGTCACCACCGCGTCCACCTCGCCCAGTTGCAGCCGCACCAGGCAGTCGAGCTGGTTCGGCACCGTGGTGGAGATGTCGGCACCGTAGCTCTGCTTCTTGAGTTCTTCCTCGGCGATGGAGCCCGCGGCCGAGCAGACCTTCTTGCCCTTGAGCGACCTGTCATAGCCCGTGATGTCGGACTTCCTGGGCGCGAGCACCTGCTGGCCGGTCTCGAAATATCCGGTGGAGAAGTCGACGTCCCGAAGACGCTCGCAGTTGACGGTCATGGTGCGGACCACCATGTCGACCTCGCCGCCCTTGATCGCCCGGATGCGCTCGTTCGTGGGGATGGCGCGGAAGACGACCGCGTCGCGGTCGTCGAAGATCTCCTCGGCGATCTTCCGCGCGAGGTCGATGTCGAAGCCCTCCAGCCGGCCGCCCTTCTTGTTCGGGTCGCGGTAGCCCCAGCGGTAGCTGTTCTGGTCGACACCGACGATGAGCTTCTTGACCTTGCGGTTCCTGATGGCCTCGATCGTCGGGCCGTCCTCGTCCGCCGGGCGCAGGCTCTGGTCGTTGCAGTCGTCGGCTTCGGCCCGCGCGGGTGCCGCGACCGCGACGGCGTCGCCGCCCCGGCCCGCGCCGGTCCCGCCGCCGCCGTCGTCGCCGTGCGGCAGGGCCACGAGGGTTCCCGCGAGGGCGCAGGTGAGGCCCAGCGCGCCGATGCCGGCGAGGCGCCCGCCGCCCGGCGAGGACCCGCCGCGTCGTATCCGCATCGTCCGTCCGCTCCCTTCCGCCCCTGACGCCGTCCCCGGCCCCGGCTCCGTCCCTGGCCCGCTCATCGGTACTCCGAGAGCCTGCGGCCTATGCCGAGCACGGCGCCCGCCGCGGCGAGCACCGCGAGGACCGCCGCGCCGACGGGCAGCCCGCGCATGGCGCCCTTGCCGTCCTCGGCCGCCTCCTTGAACTGGCGCTGCTCGTGCGCCAGGGCCCGGTTCAGTGCCGCGTCCACGTTGTCGAAGCACTCACCTGTGGCGCCCTTGGCGCCGATGACCTTGTCGAGCGCCCCCTGGTAGTCACCGGAGTCGTCGCTCACGCGGGCCGCCTTGTGGCGGTCCTTCCAGACGCCCACGTTCTTTGCGGCGTCGGCCACCGGGCCCGCGCCGCGCGCGTCACCCCTGGCGAGGGACGCGGCCTTGCCGAGCAGGCCGCTGTCCTTGTCGCCGAGCTGCTTCATCAGGGCGCGGTAGGAGACGTCGAACTTGTCCTCGCTCTCGCCCTTCACCTCGGTGGTCTCCGCGCCCCTGCTCACCAGCGTGAGGTTCTCGTTGCCCCGGGCCTTCAGGGAGCCGATGCGGGCGTCGTTGAGGACGTTCAGGGAGCGTACGCCGTCGTCGTACGACTCGTTGAGCCCCGAGCGTGCGAACGTGTGACCGACGACGAGCCAGAGCAGGACGACCGTGCCGGCCGCCGTCGCCGCGAGCAGGCCGGGGTTGAACACGCGGTTCGTCCGGCGGTAGTTGCGGCGCTGCGCCCACGCGAGGGCGGCGAGCGCGACGACGCCGAGGGCGATGGCGAACCACGGATACGGCTTGGCCTTGGCGTAGTCCGACGCCAGGCGGGCGTTCTCCGCCTTGTACAGCTTCTCGGCGGCCGGGAGCATCTGCGTCTGCATCTTGTCGTTCGCGTACCGCAGATAGGCGCCGCCCAGGGGCAGGCCCTGGCGGTTGTTGGCGCGGGCCCGCTCGATGAGGCCCGTGTACTCGGGAAGCAGTTCGTTCAGCTTGCCGACGGCTGCGGCCGACGACGAGGTCGATCCCGCGTTCGACGCGGCGGTGGCGAGCTTCTCCGACGCCCGCTCGATGTCCCGCTCGTACCGCTCGCGGACGGCGGCGGGCTCCTGGCCGCCGGCGAGGAAGCCGCTGGACGCCGCGGTGTTGGCGTCGGCCAGCGAGCGGTAGATGGCGGCGGCGTCGGCGCTCAGCGGCTGGCTGCGGTGCAGCACGTCGTGCGCGGCGGCCGAGCGGTCCGTCATCTGCCAGGTGGTGACCGCGCCGAACCCGATGACGAGCGCGGCGAGGACGGCACCGATGATCCGCAGCCTGCCCGGCTCGGTGGTCGCCGCGGCGCGCAGCCGGTCGGTGCCCTCGGCCCAGGCGGTGCGCCGCTTGGCGAGGGGCTGCGCGGCGGGCCGTGCGGAGGCCGCCGCGGCGGGGGACCTGCGCGCGGGCGGGACACTCGGGGGCGGCTGCGGCGGGGTGGCGGGCAGCGTCGGCGCGGGCGGCCCGGAACGCCCCGGGGGGTCCGGCGGACCCGGCGGACCCGCGCTGCCGTTCGGCGGATGTGACACCTCGACCTCGACCTCCCCCTTGGTCATCGGACTGCGGCCCCGGCCCGGCGCGCCGGCACGGGAAGGAGTCCACGGCCGCAAGTATCGCCGCAGGGACTGACATCCGCACAGGCCTTGACTCGATCTTGTTCGGCTCCCTGCCCTTGAACACGACATTCGAAGGTGTTCGGTTCCCTTTTCCCTCGAACGGGGCGAACGGGGGAGAGGGCCCGCGCCGTCGAACGCGGCGGGCCGCGACGGGCGTTGAACCCGTCGCGGCCCGGAAGGGAGCCTCCTGACGAGGCGCTCAGGCGCCGCTCTCGTACTGCTCCCGCACGCGCGCGTGCACCTCCGTCGGCGCCCCCACCTGGTCGAGGCCGAGCAGCGCGGCGCCGAGCACCGGCCGCGCGACGACCACCCGCGGCTCCGCCTTCGGGGCCCGCTCGGCGAGCAACGCCGCGATGCGGCCGTCCAGTTGCGGGTGGCGGGCCGCCAGGACGCTGCCGCCGAGCAGCACCGGGGCCTCCTCGGCGAGCAGCCCCAGGCGGTCCAGCGCCACGGTCGCCATGGCGACGACCTCGTCGGCCATCCGGTCCACCAGCGAGCGCGCCACACCGTCGCCCGCCGCCGCGGTCGCGAAGAGCACCGGCGTCAGCTCGTGCCGCCGCACCACCGGGATGCGGCCCAGGTGCAGCTCCTCGATCAGCGCGTACATCGACGCGAGACCGAAGTGACCGGGCAGCGTCTCGCGCAGCGCGGTCGCCTCCCCGCGGCCGTCCTCGGCCCGCGCCGCGTGCCACAGCGCCTCCTCGGCGAGGCCGCCGCCCCCGCCCCAGTCACCGGAGATCCGGCCGATCGCGGGGAAGCGCGCGGTGCGCCCGTCCGGCAGCATGCCGACGCAGTTGATGCCCGCCCCGCACACCACGGCGACGCCCCGCGGCTCGGCGTCCTCAAGGAGCCCGGCGCGCAGGATGGCGAAGGTGTCGTTGCGCACGTCGACGGAGCGGCCCCACGCCCGCCGCCGCAGCGCGTCCGCGAGATCGCGCTCCTCCACGGGCAGGTCGGCGTTGGCGAGGCAGGCCGACACATGGCCCACGGAGGCCACGCCCGCCTCGGCGAACGCCCGCGCCACCGCCTCCGCGAGGACGTCCACCGCGGTCTCCACGCCGACCTGAGGGGGCTGGAATCCGCCGCCGCGGGCCGCGCCGACGACCTCGCCGTCGGCCGCGACCACCGCGACGTCGGTCTTGCTGTTGCCCGCGTCGATCGCGAGCACGCTCGTGCCTACGCCCACGCCAGGTGCTCCCGGTTGTGCGCGATCAGGCTGTCGGTGAGCTGCTCGGCGTACGCGTACTGGCCGACCAGCGGATGGGCGAGCAGCGCCGTGAACACGCGGTCGCGGCCGCCGTGCAGCGCGGCCTTCAGGGCGAGGTCCTCATAGGCCGTGACGTTGGCGATCAGTCCCGTGTACAGCGGGTCGAGCGCCGGCACCGCGAGTGGCGTGGCGCCCTTGCCGTCCACCGTGGCCTGCACCTCGATCACCGCGTCGTCGGGCAGGAACGGCAGCGTGCCGTTGTTGACGGTGTTGACCACCTGGTGCGGGCTGCCGCCGTTGCCGAGCAGCGAGGCCGCCAGGTCCACGGCCGCCTCGGAGTAGAACGCGCCGCCCCGCTTGGCGAGCAGCGCCGGCTTCTCGTCGAGCGCGGGATCGCCGTACATCGCCAGCAGCTCGCGCTCCATCCCGGCCACTTCCGCGGCGCGCGACGGCTTGGTCCGCAGCTCCTGGACCACCGCGTCGTGCTGGTAGTAGTAGCGCAGGTAGTACGAGGGGACGACGCCGAGCCGGTCGACGATCGCGCGCGGCATGCGCAGGTCCTCGGCGACCGCGTCCCCGTGCTCGGCGAGCAGCCGGGGCAGCACGTCCTCGCCGCCGGGGCCCCCGAGGCGTACGCCCGTCTCCCATGTCAGGTGGTTGAGCCCCACGTGATCGAGGTGCACCTCGCCCGGCGCGACGTCGAGCAGTTTCGCGAACTTCCGCTGGAAGCCGATTGCCACGTTGCAGAGGCCGACCGCCTTGTGCCCGGCCTGGAGCAGCGCGCGCGTGACGATGCCCACGGGGTTGGTGAAGTCGATGATCCAGGCGTTCGGGTTGGTCCGGCGTACGCGCTCGGCGATGTCGAGGACGACGGGGACCGTGCGCAGCGCCTTGGCGAGGCCGCCCGCGCCGGTGGTCTCCTGGCCGACGCAGCCGCACTCCAGGGGCCACGTCTCGTCCTGCTCGCGGGCCGCCTGTCCGCCGACGCGGAGCTGGAGCAGCACGGCGTCGGCGTCCGCGACGCCCGCGTCGACGTCGGAGGTGGTGACGATGCGGCCGGGGTGCCCCTGCTTGGCGAAGATGCGCCGCGCCAGGCCGCCCACCAGTTCGAGGCGGTCGGCGGCCGGGTCGACGAGGACGAGTTCCTCGATCGGCAGGGTGTCCCTCAACCGTGCGAATCCGTCGATGAGTTCGGGTGTGTAGGTCGACCCTCCGCCGACCACTGCGAGCTTCATATCGGTTCTCAGCCCTTTACTCCGGTGAGGGTGACGCCTTCGACGAAGGCCTTCTGTGCGAAGAAGAAGATGACGATGACGGGCGCCATGACGAGCAGGGTCGCGGCCATCGTCATGTTCCAGTTGACGCTGTGGGCACTCTTGAACGACTCAAGGCCGTAGCTCAGTGTCCAGGCGCCGGGGTTCTGGGCCGCGTAGATCTGCGGCCCGAAGTAGTCGTTCCAGCAGTAGAAGAACTGGAAGAGCGCGATCGCGGCGATGCCCGGCTTGGCCATCGGCACGACGATCTTCACCAGGGTGCGGAACTCACCGCAGCCGTCCACCTTGGCCGACTCGATGTACTCCTTGGGGATGGTGAGGAGGAACTGCCGCAGCAGGAAGATCGAGTACGCGTCGCCGAACGCCATGGGGACGATCAGCGGCCACAAGGTGCCCGACAGGTGGAACTGCTGGGCCCAGACCAGGTACATCGGGATCACGATGACCTGCGGCGGCAGCATCATCGTGGAGATGACCAGCAGCATCGCGGTGCGCCGGCCCCGGAAGCGGAACTTGGCGAGCGCGTACGCCACGGGGATGGCCGAGCAGACCGTGAAGAGGGTGCCGAGACCCGCGTAGAGCAGCGAGTTGCGCCACCAGTCCAGGAAGCCCGGCGTCTCGAACACGGCCTTGTAGTTCGACCAGTGCCAGGAGTCCGGCCACAGGTCGCCGCTCATGGCCTGCGAGTCGCTCATCACCGACGTCAGGAAGACGAAGACGAACGGCAGGACGAACAGCAGCGCGACGGCGATCGCGACGCTGTGTACGGCGATCCAGTGCAGGACGCGCTTGCGGCGGGCGCGGGCGGCGGCGGGGCCCCGCGGCTGTGACGCGGCGGGGGCGGGCGCGGCGGGCGCGCCGAGAGTCGTGGTCGTCATGGGGAATCCTCAGTCCTCCGCCGAGAGCAGTCCGGAGCGCTTGCGCATCAGGAGCAGGGTCACGGCCATGGCGATGGCGAAGAGCACGAGCGAGAGCACGCACGCGGCACCGGTGTTGAAGTTCTGGAAGCCCAGCTGGTAGACGAGCTGGGGGACCGTGAGGGTCGAGTGGTCGGGGTAGCCGGGCTGGATGACGGAGCCCGGACCGATGTTGACGCCGGAGGCGACCTTCCCCGCGACCAGGGCCTGCGTGTAGTACTGCATGGTCTGCACGACGCCCGTGACCACCGCGAACATCACGATCGGCGTGATCGCGGGCCACGTGACGTAGCGGAACTTGGCCCACGCCCCGGCGCCGTCCAGGTCGGCTGCCTCGTACTGCTCCTTGGGCACGTCGAGCAGGGCGGCCATGAAGATGACCATGAGGTCGCCGATGCCCCACAGGGAGAGCATGACGAGCGACGGCTTGGCGGTGTCCGGGTCGTTGAACCAGTTGGGGCCGGAGATCCCGACGGCGTCCAGGACCTCGTTCACCGGCCCCGTGCCCGGATTGAGCAGGAAGACGAAGGCCACGGTGGCGGCCACCGGCGGCGCCAGATACGGCAGGTAGAAGGCGGTACGGAACAACCCGGCGCCCGTCTTGATCTTCGTGATCAGCAGTCCGAGCGACAGCCCGAAGACCACCCGCACGGCCACCATGACCACGACCAGCCAGAGCGTGTTCCACAGGGCCGGACCGAACAGGGGCATCTGTTCGAACACGTACGTCCAGTTCCTGAGCCCCACGAAGGTGGGCTCCTTGATCTGGTTGTAGTGCATGAACGAGAAGTAGACGGTGGCGACCAGCGGATACGCGAAGAAGACGCTGAAGCCGACCAGCCAGGGGGAGAGGAAGCCGAGCGTGCGCAGTCTGCGGCGCGCGGGGTTGGAGAGGGTCAGTGCCATGGCGGGGTCCTTATGCTCTTCGGCTCGTCAGCTCTTCGACTGGAGCGTGTCGGCATCGATCTGCTCGTCGAGCTTCTTCAGACCCGCGCGCAGGTCACCCACGCGCCCGGCCTCCACGGAGTAGGCGAAGTCCCCCAGCGAGACGACGTACGCGCCGCCGTTGACGGAGGGCGGCAGGGCCTTGCTGTGCTTGTTCCGGAGGATGTCGAAGAAGGTGCGGAAGGTCGGATCGGCGTCCAGGTCGGGCGACTTGAGCGCGGCGAACGTGGAGGGCACGTTGTGGATGGCGTTCGCGAAGCTCACGACCTGCTCGGTGTCCGCGGTCAGGAACCGCACCAGCTCCCAGGCGGCGTTCTGGTGCTTGCTGCTGTGGGCGATCCCCGCGACGGTCCCGGTGATGAAGCCGCGCCCGTACGTCTCGGCCTGGTCGTCGGGGACGGGCAGCGGTGCCACGCCCCACGCGAAGTCCGCCTTGGCGTCCTTGAGCATCAGCCCGCGCCACTCGCCGTCCAGGTGCATGGCGACCTTCTGGGTCAGGAAGGCGTTCTGGCTGGACATCTCGTCACCGAAGGTGAGCCGGAACCGTTCCAGGTCGTCGAAGCCGCCCTGCACCCGCGCGAGCCTCCGCGCGGTCTCGAAGAAGTCGTACGTGGCCGGCTCCTCGGCGAGCCGTGAGTCGCCATCGGCGTCGAAGTACTCGGGCCCCCACTGGGCGAAGAGCCGGTCGGGGCTGTTCTGGTAGAACCGGAAGTTGGGCATGTACCCGACCTGCTTGTACGAGCGCTTGCCGGCGCGGACGGTCAGCTTCTTGCTGACCTCCTCGAACTCCGACATCGTGCGCGGCGGCCGTTTGACGCCCGCCTTCTCGAAGGCGTCCTTGTTGTAGTACATGCCGAAGGCGTCGGCGAGCAGGGGCAGGGCGCACTGGTTGCCGCGGTGGCTGGTGTAGTCGAGCAGGGTCTCGGGGAACGTCTTGTGCTTGTCGAGCCCCGTCTTCTCCATGAACGGGTCGAGGTCCACCCACATCCCGGAGTCGCAGTACTGCCCCACGTTGTTGGTGGTGAAGGACGACACCACGTCCGGGGCCTTGTCGCCGCCCGCGCGCAGGGCCTGGTTGATGGTCGCGTCCGAGACGTTGCCGGTCGACTTGACGTCGATGTTCGGGTGCAGCTTCTCGAAGCGGGCGATGCTGTCGTCGACGGCCTTGACCTCGCCGGGCGTCGCCCAGCCGTGCCAGAACTTCAGGGTGACCGGCTTGGTCGGGTCGTCGTTCGCACTGCCGACGCTCGGGTTGGCGCAGCCGGCGAGCAAGAGCCCGGCTGCGGCGAGCGCCGCGGGTATGCGCCATCGCGGCATGGCGGACTTCCTTTACGGAGTACGGGGGAGAGGGGTGGCGGTGCTTCGGTGTGCGGGGGCCGGGATCAGGCCGTGTCGAAGACCTGGTCGCGGGCCTGGGTGAGGGCCTCGCGGAGGGCGCCGGTGAGGATGGGGTCACCGTCGAGTTCGCTGAGGCCGACCTGGGGGCGCGGCAGGGCGAGCCCGGTCAGCTCCTCCTCGACCCGGGCGCGCAGCTTGTCGCCGCCGGCCTGGGCGACGGCCCCGGAGAGGACGACGAGTTCGGGGTCGACGACGGCGATGACCGCGGCGATGCCGGTGGCGATGCGGCGGGCCACCTCGGCGAGGACGGCGTCGTCGGCGAGGGCGTCCTCCAGGGAGGCGCCGGGGCCGCCGAGTTCGCGCACCACGGGTGTGGAGACGAGGCTCTGGAAGCCGCCGCCGCCGTCGGGCCCGCGGGTCGCCTCCGGGCCGCCGCGCGCCAGGGGGGCGCCCGGCAGCGGCATGTAGCCGATCTCGCCCGCGCCGCCGGTCGCGCCGCGCAGCAGCGTGCCGCCGAGCACGATGGCGGCGCCCACGCCCTCGTCGAGCCAGGCCAGCACGTAGTTGTCGTGGTCCTGCGCGGCGCCTTCGTACTGCTCGGCGACCGCGGCGAGATTGACGTCGTTCTCGATGGCGACGGGGGTCCCGAGGACCGCGGCGAGGTCGTCGCGCAGGGTGCGGGAGTGCCAGCCGGGCAGGTGGGGCGCGTAGCGGAGCTGGCCGGTGTGCGGGTCGATGGCGCCGGGGGTGCCGATGACGGCGGCCCGCAGGTCGTCGTGGCCGAGCCCCGCCTGCCGCAGGGCGCCGTCCACGGCCTCGGCGACGAGCTGGGCGGTGCGGTGGCGCACGTCCTCGGCCACGGCGTCGGCCTCCACGCGTTCCCTGCCGAGGACCGTGCCGGTGATGTCGGCCACGAGGGCGGTGATGCCGGTGGGGTCGGCGGAGAGGGCGGCGACGTGGCCGGCGCCCGGGTGGACCTCGTACAGCAGGGCGTTCGGCCCCGGGCGCCCGCTCTGGCTGCCGGTGGTGTGCACGAGTCCGGCCGCTTCGAGCCGCCCGAGGAGCTGGGAGGTCGTGGGCTTGGACAGCCCGGTCAGCTCGCCGATGCGGGTACGGGTGAGCGGTCCGTGCGCCACGAGGAGGTCCAGCACGGCCCGGTCGTTCATGGCCCGCAGGACGCGCGGCGTGCCGGGGGTGCCAGGGGTGCCCGGAGCCCCGGGGGTGCTGCCTGCTGCCATGACGCCACCTGCCTGTACCTGTCGGCTGCCGCCGCTTGACGTTAACTGTTAGGAAACTTTCCAGACTGTCCAACGAGTGTGGACGGTAGGCGCGGCGCGAACACGCCGTCAAGAGAAGGCGACGCCGCGGCAACCAAGTCGTTACCTGCGGGGGTGGGGTGGCACGTGGGGCGGCCCGCGCCCCGCCGGTGCTTCGGCGGGGCGCGGGCCGGGCTGTGTGGGGGGGCGGGCGTTACTTCGACAGGTTCGGCGGGGGTGTGATCGGTGCCGTCGCCAGTGACTGGGGGGACGTCGTCGAGGCGTACGCGGACGGGGGCGCCATGCCCGCCGAGGGGTCGGGGGCGTCCTCGGCCGCGGGCACCGGCAGGCCGCCCACGATGCGGATGCCCGCCGCGTCGAAGGCGCGCTTGATGCGCCACCGCAGCTCCCGCTCCACGCCCAGCGACTGGCCCGGCATCGTCTTCGCCGAGACGCGGACCACCATCGAGTCGAGGAGCACGCTGTCCAGGCCCAGGATCTCCACCGGGCCCCACAGCCGCTCGTTCCACGGCTCGTCCTTCGCCATGGTCTCGCCGACCTCGGCGAGCGTGGCCTTGACCCTGTCCAGGTCCTCGTCCGGGCGGACGGTCACGTCGACGCCGGCCGTGGACCAGCCCTGGGAGAGGTTGCCGATGCGCTTGACCTCGCCGTTGCGGACGTACCAGATCTCGCCGTTGTCGCCGCGCAGCTTCGTGACGCGCAGGCCGACCTCGATCACCTCGCCGGAGGCGACACCGGCGTCGATCGAGTCACCGACGCCGTACTGGTCCTCCAGGATCATGAAGACGCCGGAGAGGAAGTCCGTGACGAGGTTCCGCGCGCCGAAGCCGATCGCGACGCCCGCGACGCCCGCGGAGGCCAGCAGCGGGGCGAGGTTGATCTCGAAGGTGCCGAGCACCATCAGCGCGGCGGTGCCGAGGATCAGGAACGACGCCACCGAGCGCAGCACGGAACCGATCGCCTGCGAGCGCTGCCGGCGGCGCTCCACGTTGACCAGGAGACCGCCGAGAGCCGTGCCGTCCACGGCCTGCGCCGTGCGGTTCATGCGGTCGATCAGCTTGGTGATGGCCCGGCGGACCAGGATGCGCAGGGTGATCGCGACGGCCACGATCAGCACGATGCGCAGGCCTATGCCGAGCCACGCGGACCAGTTCTGCTCGACCCAGCTCGCCGCGTTCGTGGCGCTCTCCTGGGCGTCCTCGAAGGTGGGTGGCTTCGGCGACGACGTGTCGTCGGGGTCCGCTCCGGCTGCCGAAAGGACGGACAAGAGCACGGCAGGTACCTCCAGGTATCGCGGCCTGCCCGGCGAACGAAGTAGCGATCAGCGGTGATCGACGATGTGTGGATGACGTACCGGGGGAACCGGGCAGACCCACCACACTAACGGGGCATTGTGTGTGGATCGTTGTGATGTTCGAAGGTGGAGGGAGGGAGAGACGGTGCTCACCTGGGAAGGACCTGGGAAAGCGGGAAGTGACGCATCGTCGCCGGACGACCTGTGGTCGAAAACACTTCAAGGCCGTTACCGGCACATGGTGGCGCTTCGACCAGGCATGAGGGGAGACTGGCAGCAGATCGTCCCGGCGCGAGCCACGCGCCGCCGGCGTACAAGGAGGCATCCGTGCCGCATGTCCTGGTCCTCAACGCGTCGTACGAGCCTCTCGGCGTCGTACCGCTCCGCCGCGCGCTCGTCCTCGTCCTGGAGAACAAGGCTCTCTGCCTAGAGGAATCCGGCGCCTTCATGCACAGTGCCACACGCACCGTCCCCGCACCCAGCGTGGTCCGCCTCAAGCGGTTCGTACGGGTTCCCTACCGCGGCCCCGTCCCGCTGACCAGGCGGGCGCTGTTCGCCCGCGACGGCGGCCGGTGCATGTACTGCGGTGGCGTCGCAACCAGCGTCGACCACGTCATCCCCAAGAGCCGGGGCGGCCGGCACGCCTGGGACAACGTGGTGGCCTCGTGCCGCCGCTGCAACCACGTCAAGGCCGACCGGCACCTCATGGAGCTCGGCTGGCGGCTGCGGCACAAGCCCGCGCCGCCCTCGGGCCTCGCGTGGCGCATCATCGGGACCGGGCATAGGGATCCGCGCTGGCTGCCCTATTTGCAGCCGTTCGGCGCGGACGACGCGATGGCTCGGATCGATGGCATTTCCGCCTAGCAATCGATCCGGGCCTTCGTCGTAGAGAAGGGGTCGCGAGAAGGGGCGTAGGGGTTACGCGCGCGGGGATCGTCCGCCACGCGCGCGTGTCACCTCGCCCCGCCGCGCACGCGTGTCACCTCGCCCCGCCGCGCACGCGTCCGCCGCCCTGGTCCTCCGCGACCGCGTACGCCTCCACGGACCAGAGCGAGTAGCCGAACCGCGTGGCGCGCTCGTCGCCCTGGACGCGGAGGTAACGCGTGTCACGCGCGTCCATGCGGATCGCCTCGCGCCCGCCCTTGCCGTCCCTCACGGTCGCCGCCGTCCGCCAGGTCCTGCCGTCGGCGGACGTCTGCACGCGGTAGCCGGCGGCGTAGGCGTCCTGCCAGCGCAGCACGACCTGGCCGAGCCGGACCGGCTCCGCGAGCTCGACCTGCCACCAGGCGCCGTCCTCGGCCGGCGAGGACCAGCGGGTCCCCGGGTCGCCGTCGTTGGCGGCCGACGCGGGGAAGTCCTCCGTCTCGTCGCCCGACGACGTCGCACGCCCCTCGCGCGCCACGTCCGGGCCCGCCGTGCGCGGGTAGGCGCGCACCAGGACCGTGCGGGTCTCGTCGCCGAAGGTCAGCGGGACGTCGTACGTCCCCGCGCGCGTGCCCGGCTCCACGGTGATGTCGACCGGCACGTCGACCCGCGTGCCGCGCGGCAGCGTGGACTCCTCGGGCACCCGCACCTCGATGCCCTTCGGCGCCTTGGCCGTGAGCCTGCCGCGCATGTCTCCGGGGCGCTGGGCGAGCAGCCTGGCCGTGACCCGCCGGGCACCGCCGCCGATCTCCGCGTCCGCCTCGGTGCGCTCCAGCGAGAGACGGGCCCCGGGGGCGTCGGCGTACCAGGGGACGAGGTGGCGGACCGTGCCGTCGGTGAGCGTGGTGCGGACGGCGTCGGCACGCAGTGCCTCGCGCCCGGAGCCCGCGGCCCCGCTTCCGCCCGCGTCCTCGCCCCCGGCCCCGCCCTTGCCGCGCCCTCCGGCGAGGTCGATCTCGGTGAAGCCGCTCGCCGAGAGCGTGCCGATCCGTTGCCAGCCCTCGCCCGGCACGTGCGCCTCGACGCTGCCCCCGGTGCCGGGGTCGGTCAGCGCCGTCACCGCGGCCAGCGTGTGCGTACGGCCGAACCGGGCCGTCGCACGGTCCGACGCCCGCTCGCTGTCGGTGCCCGCCCAGGCCGCGTACGCCTTCTGCGCCCGCGCGAGGAACGGGTCGAGCACGCCTTCGCCGACGGTCACCCGCTCGTCCTTCAGCTCCTCGCGCAGCCCGGTCAGCTCGCGGGAGGCGCGCCAGGCGGCGGCCCCGTCGCCCGCGGACTGGGCGCGCAGCATGTCGACGGCGGCCTCACCGGCCTCGCCGTAGGTGCCGAGCTTCTCGATCCAGGGCC
This sequence comes from Streptomyces sp. NPDC050703, assembly GCF_040654435.1. Lineage (NCBI taxonomy): Bacteria > Bacillati > Actinomycetota > Actinomycetes > Kitasatosporales > Streptomycetaceae > Streptomyces > Streptomyces sp. NPDC050703. The sequence goes on along the minus strand of NZ_JBFAHX010000008.1, from coordinate 43,852 downwards.
GGATCTCGTCGTCGAGGGCGCTGTCCGCGAGGCGTCGCGGCGCCTCACGCATGACGCCGAACGCCTTGCGCAGGGCCTTGGCCGAGTCCTCGATCCGCGCCCGGTCCGTCGTCGTACGGGCCTGCCACAGCTCCCGCATGAGGGGGCGCAGATACGCGGACTCGTCGGCGCCGAGCACGGAGGACGCGTCGTTGCCCGCGAGGGCCCGCAGCGCGCCCCGTGCCCCGGGGGCGCCGCCCGCGAGGTCGTCGATGGCGGCGAGCCAGGACTCGTGGGGGCGGTAGGCGCGGGGGTTCCAGGCGTAGTCCGCGGCGGTGAACAGCGGGATGCGGGAGGCCGACGGCTGCTCCATGGCGTTGCCGAGGAGGGCGGCCGAACCGGTGGCGACGGCGGGCTCACGGCCGGTGTAGGGGCCGAGGAAGATGCGGTCCTGCGCGAAGTCGTTGACGGGGTAGTTGTCCATGGTGACCAGCGGGTGCGGGCCGAAGGCGTCCCTGGCGCCCGCGAGTTCGCGCCCGGTGATGGTCTTGGGGACCACTCCGACGCCCGTCCACGCCACCTGGACGCCGGGGTCGAGGTCGTCCGAGAGGGCCGCGCGGTACTCCGTCGTGCCCTTCTGGAAGTACTCGGTCGGCATCAGGGAGAGCGGCTCCGCGCCGGGGTGGCGCCCGGCCAGGTGCCCGGCGACGGCGTTGGCCACCCTGGCCTGCGCCTTCGCGGCGGCCTTCGGGCCCCTGCCGAACGTCTCGGCGTCCCGCTCGCAGTGCCACTCGCTGTAGCTGACGTCCTGGAACTGGAGCTGGAAGGCGCGCACCCCGAGTTCCCACATCGCGTCCAGCTTGCGGGTGAGGTCCTTGATGTCCCGGTCGGAGGACATGCACATGGCCTGGCCCGGGGCGACGGCCCAGGCGAGCGTGACGTGGTTGGCCGCCGCCCGCTCGGCGAGGGCGCGGAAGTCGGCGCGCTGCCCGGCCGGGTAGGGCTCGCGCCAGCGGGCCTGGCGGTAGAGGTCGTCGCCGGGGGCGTAGAGGTAGCGGTTCTGTTTGGTGCGGCCCAGGAAGTCGAGCTGGACGAGGCGCTGCGCGTGGGTCCACGGGGTGCCGTAGAAGCCCTCGGTCAGGCCGCGCACGGCCGTGCCCGGCCAGTCCCGCACCCGTACGCCGGGGATCGTGCGGGTCTTGCCCGAGACCAGCTGCCGCAGCGTCTGCACGCCGTGGAAGAGGCCGTCGTCGCCGGTCCCCGCGAGGGCGACGGTGTCCCGTCCGTCGACGCGGCCGACGGCCAGGCGGTAGCCGCCCGGCGGCAGGTCGGCCCGTTCGCGGGCGCCGAGCGCGCGCAGGGCCAGGGCGGCGCCCGAGCCGCCCGCCCGCACGACCAGGGTGCTGCCCGCGGGCAGCGGGTCACCGTCGCGGACCTCGGTGACGCGCCGGACACCGGCGTCGCGCAGCACGTCGCGGAGGGCCTTCAGGGCGTACGGGTCGGAGTCCGCCCGGCCGCTTCGGGCGCCGTCGGCGGCGGTCACGAGGACCACGTCGTCCCCCAGGGTGACGGCGCTTCCCGCGGCGTCCATCGTCTGGGGGCGCGGCCAGACGGGCGGCAGCTCCGGCGCCGCCTCGCGCTCACCGCTGACGGCGTCCGGGGAGGTGGCGGGGGCACCGGGCCCTCCCGGTGCCGCGAGGGCGCCGGGGGCGCCGCCGAGGGCGCCCGCGATGACGGCGACCGCGATGGCGGCCGCGCCCTTCCTGCGCCGCAACTGCACGGCCGCTCCCCTGTTTCCCATGGCCCCTGTGGCACCTGTCGTCACATGTGGCAGTGAGCCCACCACTGCGGCGGCTGAGGTGTCAACGGGAGGAGGCACGGCAGGGGTGATTCTTCGCGGAACCCACGCGAAACCGGGCCGCGGTCGATGACCGGAGCCATGGCCGGAGCCTCGACCGGAGCCATGGCGGCGGCGGGGCGGCGGCGGGGCGGCCGGTGACGGCGGGGCTTTGGGCCCCTTCTCCGCGCGGCGCGAATTTTCCCGGCGGGGGACCCCTCGGAGCTTCATCTTCCGGAGTGAGCCGGGGCACGGAAAAACAACTCCCGCGCCGGGAACCTGACGTGACCAGCGTCACGTTGATACAACGTATACGTCTGCGGCCCCACGTATTGGGTAGGGCTGCCGTGACCTGCCCCCTGACAAGGAGCTCACACGTGGCCGCTTCCGCCCATCTCCTCCTCGACGCCCTCTCCAAACAGGTGCCCGGGCCGGTCTCCGGACAGGTGCCCCGGCAGTCGTCGGGCCCCGACTGGGCCAAGGCGACCGGACCGGACCCGGCACGGCTCTCCGGACCCGACTCGGGCCTGGACGGATCGTGCTCCTGCGGCTGCTTCGAGCCGCCCCTGACCAGCGAGCCCCCGCTCGCCGACGCCGCGCCGCTCACCAGCGAGCCGCCCCTCGCCGACGCCGCCCCCCTCACCAGCGAGCCCACCTCCACCGGCATGGCCTCGGGCCTGGACTACATGGGGGTCTGATGGCCCTGCCCCGGCTGGCCGCCTCGTACGGCGTGGCCACCTCCTACTCCCCGTCCCCGGGCCGCACGGTCCCTGCCGCCGACACGGCGGTGGTCGCGGCCCTCGCCGCCCTCGGCGTGGACGCGAGCGCCCCCGACGCGGTCTCCGCCGCCCTCGCCGCGCGCGAGGCGGAGCTGTCCGAGCGCCTTCTCCCGCCGACCGTCGTGGCCTGGACGGACGCCGCCCCGTCCGCCGCCCCCCTGCTCGCCGCACTGCCGCGGGGCACACATGTGCGGGTCGAGGCGGAAGAGGGCGGGACGCACGCGTGGGCGGCAGGCGCCGACGTGGGCCCGCCGCTGCCGCCGGGCGTGCACACCCTCCACGTACGGAGCCCCGACGGGCGCGAGGCACAGGCGCACCTCATCGCCGCCCCCCGCCGGATCAAGACCCCGGAGCGCCGCGCGCACGGCCTCCTGGTCCAGCTCTACTCCCTGCTGTCCCACCGCTCCTGGGGCATGGGCGACCTCGGTGACCTGGCCGAGCTGGCCGCCTGGTCGGGCCGCGCCCTGGACGTCGGTTTCCTCCAGGTCAATCCGCTGCACGCCGCCGTGCCGAGCCCGCCGGACGGGCCGGGCGGCGACCCCTCTCCGTACCGCCCCTCGTCCCGCCGCTTCCCCGACCCCGTGCACCTGCGCGTCGAGGCCGTCCCCGAGTTCACGGAGCTGCGGGGCGAGGCCAGGGACCGGGCCGACGAGCTGTGCCGCAGGGCCGAAGGACTGCGCGAAGGAGTCCTCGGACGCGGCGAGTTGATCGACCGCGACGCGGTCTGGGCCCTGAAGCGCGAAGCGCTCGGACTGCTCGCCGACGTCCCCGTCGGCCCCGGCCGCTGCGCCGCCTACAGCGCCTTCCTCGCCGAGCAGGGCCAGGCCCTCGAAGACCACGCCACCTGGTACGCCCTCGCCGAGACCTACGGCCCCGACTGGCACTCCTGGCCCGCCGCGCTCCGTGACCCGGCGTCGGCCGCGACCACCCGCGCGCGGCGCGAACTCCTGGACCGCGTCGACTTCCACTGCCGCCTCGCCTGGCTCACCGACGAACAGCTGGCCACCGCCCAGCGCACCGCCCGCGAGGCCGGCATGGACATCGGCCTGGTGCACGACCTGGCGGTCGGCGTGCACCCCGGCGGCGCCGACGCCTGGGCGCAGCAGCACTACTTCGCCCGGCACACGTCGGTCGGCGCGCCGCCGGACGCGTTCAACGCGCGCGGCCAGGACTGGGGCCTGCCGCCCTGGCGCCCCGACCGCCTCGCCGAATCGGGTTACGCCCCGTTCCGCGCCCTGCTCCGCGGCCTCCTGCGCCACGCGGGCGCGCTGCGGATCGACCACGTCATGGGCCTCTTCCGGCTCTGGTGGGTCCCCGAGGGCCACGACCCCACCCAGGGGACGTACGTGCACTACGACGCGGAGGCCATGCTCGCCGTCCTCGCCCTGGAGGCCGCCCGCGCGGACGCCCTCGTCATCGGCGAGGACCTCGGGACCGTCGAGCCGGGGGTCCGCGACGCCCTGCGCGAGCACGGCGTGCTCGGCACCTCCGTGCTCTGGTTCGAGCGGGACTGGCAGGGCACGGGCCGCCCGCTGCCCGCCGAGCGGTGGCGCGCCGACTGCGTCGCCACCGCCACCACGCACGACCTGCCCCCGACCGCGGCCCGCCTCACCGGCGAGCACGTCCGGCTGCGCCACGACCTCGGGCTGCTGACCCGTCCGCTGGCGGAGGAGCAGGGCGAGGCCGCCGCCGACGTCCGCGAGTGGCTCGGGCTGCTCTCCCGGCTCGGCATGCTGCCGGGCGGCGTGGGCTGCGAGGAGGACGAGATCCGCGCCGTGCACCGCTTCCTGCTCGCCACCCCCGCCCGCATGGTCGGCATCTGGCTGCCGGACGCCGTCGGCGACCGCCGCCCGCAGAACCTGCCGGGCACCTGGGACGAGTATCCCAACTGGCGGCTGCCGGTCGCCGACGCCACCGGACGCCCCGTCAGCCTGGAGGAGCTGGCGGCCTCCCCGCGGCTGCACGCGCTGCTCGCGGTGTTCCGCGACGCCGCGCGCGACGACACGAGGGCCCGTACGGCACCCCCGGGCGCGCACCCCGTTTAGGAGTTCGCTACGTTTGCACCGTGGACAAGAAGAACGCTCTGCGCGCCGGCGCCCTGGCTTCCGGCACGACGCTGATGATGCTGCTCATGTCGTCCCCCGCGCTCGCGAACATGCGGGACGACGGCGACGACCCGGGTCCCGGCCTGAGCGTCATCGACACGCTCGGCCTCTTTGTAGCGGCCCCCATCGTGCTGTTCCTGGTCATCGCGGGCCTCGTGATGGTCGGCGACAAGTCCCGCAAGCAGCACAAGCAGGGCTGACGCGCCGGCGCGGGACCCGGTCCCGCCGCCGCCACGACTTCCGCGCCGAGGGCGCCCCTCACCGACGTACGTACGCGTGTCCGCGTACGCCACGGTGGCGGGCGCCCTCGGCGCGCTCTGCGTCCGCCCGGCGGGCCGAGGCCGGCTACGGCCGCTCGGCCGTCAGATAGCGCTGGAGCGTCGGCGCGAGCCACCGCGTGACCTCCTCGCGCGTCAGGGCCACCGACGGCGGGAACCGCAGGACGTACCGGGTCAGCGCGAGGCCCAGCACCTGCGCGGCGCAGAGCCCCGCCCGCGTCGGCGCCTCGGCCGGATCGGGGCAGACCGCGCGGGCGACCGGCAGCAGCTGCTCCTCGAAGATCTTCCGCATGCGTTCGGCGCCCGGCTGGTTGGTGAGCGCCACACGCAGGAGCGCGGTGAGCACGTCCCCGTCCTCCCACATGTCGAGGAAGTGCGTCACGAGGACCCGCCCGACGTCCTCGCGCGGCACCCGCGTGAAGTCCGGCATCCGCAGGTCGGCGGAGGTGGCGGCGGCGAAGAGCCCCTCCTTGTTGCCGTAGTAGCGCATGACCATCGACGGGTCGATGCGTGCGTCCCTGGCGATGGCGCGGATCGTCGCGCGCTCGTACCCGTCCGCCGCGAACCGCTCGCGGGCCGCCGCGAGGATGCAGGCGCGCGTGGAGTCGGAGCGGCGGGGGGCGGCGTCGGCCGCCGCGGTGGCGGGTGCTTTTCCGGTCATGCCAACAAACGTAGGCCAACACGTGTTGACAGTCCAGGGCGGTGGCTCTACGTTGCCAACAAGCGTTGACCAACAAGCGTTGGCATCAGGAGGCGGCCATGAACGGCACCAGCGGATCGAGCGAGGGCAAGGGCACCACCACCGGGCATGCGGGCGAGGAGCGCCGCACCGTCGTCGTCGTGGGCGCGGGCCCCACCGGGCTGCTGCTCGCCGGCGACCTGGCCGCCGCGGGCGTCGCCGTCACGCTCGTGGAGAAGCGGGCGCGCGGCATCGGCAACCTCTCCCGCGCCATGGTCGTGCACGCCCGCACCCTGGAGCAGTTCGACGCCCGCGGGATCGCCGACGAACTGGAGGCCGTGGGCGAACCGCTCGACGAGCTGCGCCTCTTCGACCGCCTCACGCTCGACCTCAGCCACCTGCGCTCCCGCTTCCGGTACGTCCTCGTCCTGCCGCAGTACGAGGTCGAGAGGGTCCTGGAGCGGCGCGCGGTGAAGGCCGGGGTGCGGTTCGCGTACGAGACCGAGCTGGTCGGACTCGCCCAGGACGCGGACGGCGTACATCTCGACGTGCGCGGTCCCGACGGCGCGACGAGCACCCTCACCGCCGCCTACGCCGTCGGCGCCGACGGGCTGCGCAGCGGGGTGCGCGGGGCGGTCGGCCTGCCCTTCCCCGGCAGGTCCGTCATCCGCTCACTGGTCCTCGCCGACGTCAAGCTCACCGAGCGGCCGCCGGCCCTGCTGACCGTCGACACCGCGGGCGACGCCTTCGCCTTCATCGCCCCCTTCGCCGACGGCTACCACCGCGTCGTCGGCTGGGACCGCTCGCGGAACGTCCCCGACAGCGAGCCGCTCGACCTCGACGAGGTCAGGGGAATCGTCCGGCAGGCGCTGGGGCGCGACTTCGGCATGCACGACGCCCGCTGGATGTCCCGCTTCCACAGCGACGAGCGGCAGGCGCCCGCGTACCGCGTGGGCCGGGTCTTCCTCGCCGGGGACGCCGCGCACGTCCACTCCCCGGCCGGCGGCCAGGGCATGAACACCGGCCTCCAGGACGCCGCGAACCTGAGCTGGAAGCTGATCGCCACCCTCCGGGGACGGGCCCCGGAGGGCCTGCTCGACACCTACGAGGCGGAGCGGCACCCGGTCGGCAGGGCGGTCCTCCGCAGCAGCGGCGGCCTCGTCAGGTTCGCCATGGCCAAGCGGCCGTGGACCCGGGCGGCGCGCGCCGCGTTCGCCACGCTCGTCGGCCGCGTGGGTCCCGTGCGCGCCAGGGCGGTCGGCCGGATCACCGGTGTCGGCATCGCGTATCCCGCCCCGCGGGGCGCCCACCGCCTGGTCGGGCGCCGGGTGCCGGATGTCGCGCTGCGGGGCGGGCGGCTCCATGAGCTGCTGCGCGCGGGCGAGTTCGTGCTCATAGCGCCGAGGGACGCGGCGTTCGAGACGGGCGGGGCGGTACCGGCGCACTGGTCGAGCGCCCGCCGCACGACGCTCCTCGTCCGGCCCGACGGGTACGTGGCGTGGGCCGCGGACGAGGCGGACGCGGCGGCCGTCGGAGCGGCGCTGGGGGAGTGGGGGTGCGGGGCGTGAGGAGACCGCGTCCGCCGGCCCCCCAACCGTTCAATGTTCCTTAATAGAGCAGGCGTAAAGTTTCGATGGACCTGATGGGTGGTCCCCTGTCACGGTAGTCCCGCAACCCACTCGCAGCGCGCTCGCAGCGCACGTGCAGCGCACGCAGCGCACTCCACATCCTCGCGTCCACGGCGGGGAAGGCAGGCAAGGGATACCACGTGACAGTCCTCGACCGGAGCCCGCACGGCACCGCTCCCTCCGCGGGAGCGAGCGCCGCCCGCCCCATCGGCGCCGGAATCGCCCTCGCGGTCCTCGCCACGGTCGTCTGGTCGGGCAGCTTCGTCACCTCCCGGGCGCTGCACGACACCGTGCCGCCCGTCCAGCACGCGTTCTGGCGCTGGATCATCGCCATCGCGGCCGTGGCGCCCTTCGCGGTACGGGAGACCTGGCGGCAGCGGCGGCTCCTCCGCGAGCACCTGCGTTTCCTGCTGCTCGCCGCCCTGCTGGGCGTCACCGTCTACAACACCCTGGTGAACCAGGCGGGGACGACCACCACCGCGGGCAACATGGGCATGATCATGGCCGCGTCGCCCGTCCTGATGGCCGTCCACGAACGCGCCGGCGGCACCCGGCTCGGGGCGCGCCGCGTGACCGGCATGACCGTCGCCTGCGTGGGCGTCCTGCTCCTCGTCAGCAAGGGCTCGCTCGCCATGGACTTCGCGCCGGGCGACCTCTGGATCATCGCGGGGGCGCTCGCCTTCGGCTCCTACAGCGTGCTCCTCAGGCGCAGGCCCCCGGAGATCGGCGGACTGCCCTTCCTCTTCTCGACGTTCGTGCTCGGCGCGCTGATGCTGCTCCCGGCGTTCGTGGTCAGCTACGCCGTCCAGGGCGGCTTCGAGCCGACCGCCGGCACCGTCGCCCCGCTCCTGTACGTGGGCGTGGTCTCCTCGGCGGTCGCCTTCTTCGCCTGGAACAAGGCCGTCTCGGTCATCGGCGCCGCCCGCGCCGGCGTCGTCTACTACCTCCAGCCCGTCTGCGTCGCCCTGCTCTCCTACGCGCTCCTCGGCGAGGCCATGGGATGGCTCCAGGTGCTCTGCATGGGCCTGATCCTCGGCGGGGTCGTGCTCGGCTCGGCCCGCGCCGAGTAGGGCGGGCGTCCCGTGGGGCCGTCCCTCCCCGCCGGTCGGTACGTTGGCCCCATGAGCGAGTGGGACATCAAGAAGCTGCAGATCCTGCGTACGTTGAGCGAACGGGGCACCGTCACGGCGACCGCCGGGGCGCTGCGGATGACGCCGTCCGCGGTCTCGCAGCAGCTGTCCAACCTCGCCAAGCAGCTCGGCGTGCCGCTCCTCGAAGCCCATGGACGCCGGGTCAGGCTGACCGACGCCGCGCACCTCGTGCTGCGGCACGCCGAAGCGGTCTTCGCGCAACTGGAGCGGGCCGACGCGGAGTTGGCCGCGTACGCGCACGGTGAGGCGGGGGAGGTGCGGGTCGGGGCCTTCTCCACGGCCGTGCCCGCGCTCGTCGTCCCCGCGGTGCGGGCGCTGCGGTCGGCCGCGCCGGGCATCTCGGTACGGGTGCGGGAGGCCGAGGCGGCCGAGGCGTACGAGCTCCTTGCCGCGGGGGAGGTCGACGTGGCGCTGTCCCTCGCGGTGCAGGCGCCCGCCCCGTCCGACGCCGACACGCGCTTCACCCGGGAGTCGCTGGTCGCGGACCCGCTGGACGTGGCGCTGCCCGTCGACCATCCGCTGGCGGCGGCCGAGGGGCTGCGCCTCGCCGATCTCGCGGGGGAGCCGTGGATCTTCGGGGGCAGCGGGCCGTGGTCCGAGATCACGCGGGCGGCCTGCGAGGGGGCCGGGTTCACCCCCGAGCAGGCGCACTCGGCCTCCGGCTGGACGGCGATCCTCGCCATGGTCGAGGCGGGGATGGGGGTGGCCCTGGTGCCGCGGATGGCGGCGGTGCGGCGTGACGGGGTGGTGATGCGGGGCCTCTCCGCGGAGCGTCCTCGGCGGCATGTGGTCGCCGCGGTGCGGAAGGGGGCGGCGGGTGGGGCGGCCGTGGCGAGGGTCCTGACGGAGCTTCGCGCCGCCGGCGCGGCGGTCGCCCCCTAGCGGGCGCGGCTCCCCAAGCGGCTCCCCAGGCGGCTCCCGGGGCGGGTCGCTGCCGGGGGCCGCCCCGGCCGGCGCCGGCCGTCCTGCGCGGCAGTCTCCCGGGGGCCCGGCGGCGGACGGGTGGCCGTGTCCTCGGCTGCGGGCCGTCCCCGGCCTGTCCCGCGCTGCGCGCGGATGTGTCCGACCCGCCCGCCCGGAACCCCGAAGCGGATACACATACCCATCCACCCACCCGGGACCCGGGGTAACGGGCGGGTGGGTGGAACAGGTCTTCGGCGGGCCGGAGCAGGGCGGTGCGGCTGGGCCAAGGGGCCCCACGGCCCGACTGCGTGGGGGAGCCAGGCACCGCCCAGGCAGAACCAAGGGCTCCGCCCAGGCGTGAGCCAGGCTCCGCCCGGCGGGGCAGCCGCTTCCCCGCCCGGTTGGAGGGCTAGTCCGCGGACTGGGCCCGCAGCGCTCGCTCGACGCCCGCGCGGGCCTCGGTGATGAGGCGGCGCAGGGCCGCGGAGGGGTTCTCCGAGGCGAGCCACGCGTCCGTGGCGTCCAGCGTCTCCCGGGACACCTGGAGCGCGGGGTAGAGCCCGATGGCGATCTGCTGCGCCATCTCGTGGGAGCGCGAGTCCCACGCCCCCTTGACCGCGGCGAAGTACTTCTCCGCGTACGGCGCGAGCAGCTCCCGCTGGTCCGTCTGGACGAAGCCGCCGATCACCGCCTCCTGGATGGCGTTGGGCAGCGTGTCGGACTCGACGACCGACGCCCAGGCCGCGGCCTTGGCCTCCGGGGTCGGCAGCGCGGCCCTGGCGGACGCCGCGTGACGCTCGCCCGCGGCGGTCCTGTCCCGCTCCAGCTCCGCCGCGATGCCCGCCTCGTCCAGGCGCCCCGTCGCCGCGAGGCGGTTCACGAACGCCCAGCGCAGCTCGGTGTCCACGGCCAGGCCGTCGACCGAGTCCGTACCGGCCAGCAGGCCTTCGAGGAACGCCAGGTCCGCCTCCGTACGCGCCGTCGCCGCGAAGGCCCGCGCCCATGCCAGCTGGTGGTCGCTGCCGGGCTCGGCCGAGCGCAGGCGCGAGAGGGTCTCCTCGGTCCAGCGGGCCAGCGCGGCCTCGCGGTTCGCGGGCGCCGCGTACAGGTCGAGTGCCAGCTTCACCTGCCGGTGCAGCGACTGCACGACGCCGATGTCGGACTCCTTGCCGATGCCGGAGAGGACCAGCGAGAGGTAGTCGCGCGTCGGCAGCTCCGCGTCACGCGTCATGTCCCACGCCGACGCCCAGCACAGCGCCCGCGGCAGCGACGCCTCGAAGTCGCCGATGTGGTCCGTGACGAACGCCAGCGACTCGGCGTCCAGCCGCACCTTCGCGTACGAGAGGTCGTCGTCGTTCAGCAGGATCACCGCGGGACGGCGCTTGCCGACGAGCGCGTCCACGGCCGTCAGCTCGCCGTCCACGTCCAGTTCGACGCGGTCCGTGCGCACCAGCTTGCCGGACGCCTCGTCCAGGTCGTACAGGCCGATCGCGATCCGGTGGGGCCGCAGCGTCGGCTCGCCCTTGGCGCCGGCGGGCAGCGCGGGGGCCTCCTGCTTGACCGCGAAGGACGTGATGACACCGGAGGTGTCGACGTCGACGACCGGGCGCAGCACGTTGATGCCGGCGGTCTCCAGCCACTTCTTCGACCAGGTCTTCAGGTCGCGCCCGCTGGTCTCCTCCAGGGCGCCGAGCAGGTCGGACAGGCGCGTGTTGCCGAACGCGTGCGCCTTGAAGTACTTCTGCACGCCCCGGAAGAACTCGTCCATCCCGACGTAGGCGACGAGCTGCTTGAGCACCGAGGCGCCCTTGGCGTACGTGATGCCGTCGAAGTTGACGAGCACGTCGTCCAGGTCGCGGATGTCCGCCATGATCGGGTGCGTCGACGGAAGCTGGTCCTGGCGGTACGCCCACGTCTTCATGGAGTTGGCGAACGTCGTCCAGGAGTGCGGCCAGCGCGAGCCCTCCGCGTACGCCTGGCAGGCGATGGACGTGTACGTGGCGAACGACTCGTTCAGCCAGAGGTCGTTCCACCACTCCATCGTCACGAGGTCGCCGAACCACATGTGGGCCAGCTCGTGGAGGATGGTCTCCGCGCGCGTCTCGTACGCCGCGTCCGTCACCTTCGAGCGGAACACGTACTGGTCGCGGATGGTGACCGCGCCCGCGTTCTCCATGGCGCCCGCGTTGAACTCCGGCACGAAGAGCTGGTCGTACTTGGCGAACGGGTACGCGTAGTCGAACTTCTCCTGGAACCAGTCGAAGCCCTGCCGTGTCACCTCGAAGATCGCGTCCGCGTCGAGGAACTCCGCCAGCGAGGGCCGGCAGTAGATGCCGAGCGGCACCGACTGGCCGTTCGGACCCTCGTACGAGGAGTGCACCGAGTGGTACGGGCCGGCGATCAGCGCGGTGATGTACGAGGAGATGCGCGGCGTCGGCTCGAAGTGCCAGACGTCGTCCTTGGGCTCGGGCGTCGGCGAGTTGGAGATCACCGTCCAGCCCGCGGGCGCCTTCACGGTGAACCGGAAGGTGGCCTTCAGGTCCGGCTGCTCGAAGGAGGCGAAGACGCGGCGGGCGTCGGGCACCTCGAACTGCGTGTACAGGTACGCCTGCCCGTCGACCGGGTCGACGAAGCGGTGCAGGCCCTCACCGGTGTTGGTGTACTCGCAGTCGGCGACGACCCGCAGCTCGTTGCGGCCCGCCTTGAGGTGCCTCAGCGCGATGCGCGAGTCGCGGAACACCGCGGCCACTTCGAGGGTGTGGCCGTTCAGGACGACCTCATGGACCGCGGGGGCCACCAGGTCGATGAAGGTCTCCGCGCCCGCCTCCGCGGAGTCGAAGCGCACCGTGGTCACGGACCGGTAGGTGCCTCCGCCGCTCTCGCCTCCGTCCGAGGGGGAGGTGCCCCCACTCTGGGCTCCGGAGAGATCGAGGTCGATCTCGTACGAGTCAACGGTGAGCAGCTTCGCCCGCTGCTGCGCCTCTTCGCGGGTCAGATTGGTGCCGGGCACGCGGTCATCTCCTCGGGTACGACGGATGGGATCTCGCTGGTGTGGACCCCGGGGTCCCAGCGGGTGCACTTGTGGTGTTTCCGGCCATCCTTCCATGCGGGTTCACCTGGCCGCCCGGCCCATTGTTCTCCCGCCGCCGCTCCCGCTACGCTCCGCGCGTCCGCAGGGGACCACCGGGACCACAGGGGGCGGCGGCCATGATCGACGTACTGGTGGCGGGAGCGGGGATCGGCGGGCTCACGGCCGCGCTGAGCCTGCACGCGGCAGGCATCGGCGTGCGCGTGGTGGACCCGGTCGACGAGCTGCGGCCCGTGGGCGTGGGGATCGACCTGCTGCCGTACGCGGTGGGTGAGCTGACGCAGCTCGGCCTCGGCGGCGGGCTCGCGGCGACGGCGGTGGCGCCGGAGGCCGCGGTCCACTTCGACCGGCGCGGGGACCGGGTCGTGAGCGAGCCGTGCGGGCTCGCGCTCGGCCATCCCTGGCCGCGGTACTCGCTGCACCGCGGGGCCCTCCAGCTCATGCTCCTGGACGCCGTCCGCGACCGGCTCGGCGAGCACGCCGTGCGGACGGGGACCGCCTTCGTACGCCTCGCCGAGCGCGAGGGGGCCGGGCTGCGGGTCATCCTGCGGGACATGGAGCGGGGCCGGGAGTACGGGGTGGGGGTGCGGGCCCTGGTGGGGGCGGACGGGCTGCACTCCGCCGTACGGGCCACGCTGCACCCCGGGGAGGGGCCGCCGCTGTGGAGCGGCGTACGGATGTGGCGCGGGGTCACGGAGTGGCAGCCGGTGCTCGGCGGGCAGACGGTGGCGGTGGCGGGCGACGACTCCGCGAGGTTCGTCGTCCACCCGGTGTCGCGGTGGGCGCTGGAGCGGGGGCGGGCGCTGCTGAGCTGGGTGGCGGAGGTGCGGTTTCCGCCCGCGCACCACCAGGCCGTCGCGGGGCCCGCCGACTGGAACCGCTCCGGGCGGCTCTCGGACGTCCTGCCGCACTTCGCCGGGTGGCGGATGGGGGACCTCGACGTGCCGGCGCTGCTCGCGGGGACCCGGCAGATCCTGGAGTGCCCGATGGTGGACCGGGACCCGCTGCCCCGGTGGGGGCGGGGGCCCGTGACGCTGCTCGGGGACGCGGCGCACCCCATGTACCCCACGTATCCCGTGGGCTCGGAGAGCGGCTCCCAGGCGGTGCTCGACGCCCGGGTGCTCGCGCAGTGCCTGGCGTACGCGGGGGCCGACCGGGAGGCGGGGCTGCGGCACTACGAGGACGTGCGGGGGGAGGCGGCCAACGCGGTGGTCCTCGCGGCGAGGTCTGGCCCCTGGGCCTCGGAGCGGTCCCTGCCCGGGGCTTCGGCCCGGCGGGGTGTTCTCGGCCCGGCCGAGCGGAGGCCCCCCATGCCGGATGGCCGGCTGTAGGCGGAGCCCTGCCGCGCGCTCCGCGTCGTGGCTCGGTCTGTCGCCGGCTGCGCCTGGCTCGTCCTCAATCGCCGGACGGGCTTTGAGCGCCTGGCTGTGCGTCGTGCTCGGGCCTGATGGCCGGGCGGGCTCGGGGGCCTGGCTGTGTGCCGTGCCCGGCGTCGTGGCTCGGTCTGTCGCCGGCTGCGCCTGGCTCGTCCTCAATCGCCGGACAGGCTTCAAGCGCCTGGCTGTGTGTCGCCGAGGTTCAGCGGTCCGAGCGTGCCGTCCGAAAACCGCCAGCTTCTCGGCTCTTCCCGCGCGAGGCTCGACCCATGAGTACTGCTTACACGCCCCGCCCCATCGACCCCGAAACCCTCGCCGAGCTGCGGCGGCGCGATGACGCCGGGCGGGATTGCGTTCCGTACGTCGATCATGAAGGCGGCGACCCCCTGCGGTGCTGTCTGCGGCCCGTCGCCCCCGGGGAGCGCGTCGCGCTCGTGTCGTACGCGCCGTTGCGGCGCTGGGCCGCGCGGACCGGGGCGGCGCCCGGGGCCTACGACGAGCAGGGGCCCGTCTTCATCCACGCCGAGCCGTGCGCGGGGCCCGACGAGGGACGGAAGGAGTACCCGTTCTCCCGGGCGGGCGCGCTGCGGACGCTGCGGCGGTACGACGCCGGCGGCCGTATCGTCGGCGGGCGGCTGCTGGAGATCCCCGAGGCCGGGACCGAGGGCTTCGACGCCGCCTTCGGCGAGGCCTTCGCCGACCCCGCCGTCGCCCTCGTCCACGTACGCGCCGTGGAGTACGGCTGCTTCCACTTCGAGGTGCGCAGAGAGGACTGATCAGGCGTGGGCCGCTCCGGTGGTCGTCCGCAGGGCGCGGGCGAACTCCCGTACCCGCGCCGTCTCCCCGTCCCGGTGCCACACCATCCCGAGGACGGAGTCGGGAAGGCCGTCGACCGGTACGAAGGCGACGTCCTTGCGGCCGTGGTACTCCGCCGTCGGCCGGCACAGCAGCATCGCACCCCGGCCCGCCGCCACCAGCGTCAGGCCCTCCTGGAGCGTGCGGACCTCCGGCGCGGGCGCGTCCGAGGGGGCGTGGGCCGCACGCCAGTACGCGGGGGCCGGGGCCGTCGCCGCTATCAGCGGGGTCTCCTTCAGCTCGGCGGCCGTCAACGACTCCCGCCCCGCGTACGGGTGCCGTACCGACACCGCCACCGTCTGGCGCTCGCGGGAGAAGACCGGCCCGAGCACCAGGTCCGCCTCCGCCACCGGCAGCAGCACGATCGCCGTGTCCACCTCACCGTGCCGCACCGCGCCGAAGGGGTCGGCGAACGGGACCTCAAGGATCTGGGTCGTGCAGGCCGGGTGACATTCCTGGAACGCCGCTATCGCCGCCATCAGACGGGCGTCCGCCGTGCCCTGGAAGCCGATCCGCAGCGTGCCCTCCACGCCCCGCGCCGCCGCCATCGCCCGTTCGACCGTCGACGACAAGTCCTCGTACGCGGGCCGGAGTTCGGCGAGGAACGTCGTGCCGAGCGGGGTCAGCGCGACCCGCCGGCTCGTACGCTCGACGAGCCGGGCGCCGATCCGCCGCTCCAGGGCGGCGAGGAGTTGGCTGACGCGGCTCTGCGAGACGTACAGGCGCTCGCCCGCCCTCCCGAAGTGCAGCTCCTCGGCGAGCACCAGGAAGCACTCCAGTTCACGGATCTCCAGACCACGCTCCACCGCTCCCACGCAGCACCTCCTCCGCACCGCTCGCCGCATCGATGACCCCGGCTCATACAAGGATGAGATCCGCGGCGTTGTTCCCCCGCACGGGTCCGTCACAGGGTGGATGGCATGCCGGACATGCCGCAGAGCACACACCACGAACACCTCGCCGTCCTCGCCGTCGCCGCCGCCACGTTCTCCGTCGTCACCACGGAGATGCTGCCGGTGGGGCTCCTCACCCCCATCGGTTCGGGGCTCGGCGTCTCCGCCGGCAGCGCCGGACTCGCCGTCACCCTGCCCGGCGTCGTCGCGGCGCTCGCCGCACCGCTGCTGCCCGTCGCGGTGCGCCGCGCCGACCGGCGTACGGTCCTGTGCGCCCTGCTCGTCCTGCTCGCCGCCGCCGACCTGGCGTCCGCGCTCGCCCCGGGCTTCGGCGTGCTGCTCGCGGCGCGCGTCCTGGTGGGCGTGTGCATCGGCGGGGTGTGGGCCATCGCCGCGGGGCTCGGGGTGCGCCTCGTCCGCGCGGAGGGCGCCGGACGGGCCACCGCGGTGATCTTCAGCGGCATCGCCGTCGCCTCCGTGCTCGGCGTACCCGCGGGGACGTTCCTCGGCGAGCTGGCCGGCTGGCGCTGGGGGTTCGCCGCCCTCGCCGTGCTCGCGCTGGCGGTGGCGGTGCTGCTCGCCGTACTGCTGCCCCCGCTGCCCGCGGGCGAGGGGGTGCGGCTCGGCGTCTTCGCCGGTCTGCTGCGGGTCAGGCGGCTGCGGGGCGGGCTGATCGCCGTCACGCTGCTCGTGACCGGGCACTTCGCCGCGTACACCTACGTACGGCCCGTCATCGAGCGGCTGCCCGGCATCGGCGCCGGTCCGGTCAGCGGGCTGCTCCTCGCCTACGGGACCGCCGGCATCGCCGGCAACTTCGCGGCCGGAGCCGTCGCGGCCCGCGAGCCGCGCAGGGCGCTGCTCGCCATCAGCGCGGGGCTCGGGACGGTGGTGCTCCTGCTGGTCCCCGCGGGCGGTTCGCTCACCGCCTCCGCGGTGCTGCTCGTCGCCTGGGGCCTGGCGTACGGCGGGGTCTCGGTCTCCGCCCAGAACTGGGTGATGGCCGCCGCCCCGCACGCCCGCGAGGCCGCGTCCGCGCTCTTCGCCGGGGTCTTCAACGTGGCGATCGCGCTCGGCGCCTTCGCGGGCGGCCGGGTCGCGGACGGCGGCGGTCCCGGCGCCGTGCTGTGGCTCGGCGGCGCGCTCTCGGCGCTCGCCCTGGTCGCCGTGGCTCGCGCGAGGGACGCCTCGGCCGACCCGGCGGGGGCGGCGGCGGGGGCGGCCACCGACGGAAGGTGACCGCCCCCGGAGCCGTACGGACGGACGGATCAGCCCTTCAGCTCCGCCGCGACCAGCTCCGCGATCTGCACGGCGTTCAGCGCCGCGCCCTTGCGGAGGTTGTCGTCGGAGATGAAGAAGGCCAGGCCGTTCTCGACGGTCTCGTCGTTGCGGATGCGGCCCACGAAGGAGTCGTCCTTGCCCGCGGCGACCAGCGGCGTCGGGACCTCCGTGACGACGACGCCCTCGGCGGCCTCAAGGAGCTCGGTGGCGCGCTCGGGGCTCAGCGGACGCGCGAAGCGGGCGTTGACCTGGAGGGAGTGGCCGGTGAAGACGGGGACGCGCACGCACGTGCCCGAGACCTTCAGCTCCGGGATCTCCAGGATCTTGCGGGACTCGTGGCGGAGCTTCTGCTCCTCGTCCGTCTCGTTCAGACCGTCGTCGACGACGGAACCGGCCATCGGCAGGACGTTGTACGCGATCGGCGCGACGTACTTGTCCGGCTCGGGGAAGTCGACGGAGGAGCCGTCGTGCGTGAGGTCAGGGGCGGCGTCGCCGACCTTCTTGACCTGCTGGAACAGCTCCTCCACGCCGGCGAGGCCGGAACCGGAGACCGCCTGGTAGGTGGCGACGACCAGCGCTTCGAGGCCCGCCTCGGCGTGCAGCGGCTTCAGGACGGGCATCGCGGCCATCGTCGTGCAGTTCGGGTTGGCGATGATGCCCTTGGGGCGGTCCTTGATCGCGTGCGGGTTCACCTCGGAGACGACGAGGGGGACCTCGGGGTGCCGGCGCCAGGCGGAGGAGTTGTCGATCACGACGGCGCCCTGCGAGGCGACCTTCTCGGCGAGGGCCTTGGACGTGGCGCCGCCGGCCGAGAACAGCACGATGTCCAGGCCCGTGTAGTCGGCCGTGGAGGCGTCCTCGACGGTCACGCCGTCGACGACCGTCCCGGCGCTGCGGGCCGAGGCGAACAGGCGCAGCTCGTCGGCCGGGAACTTCCGCTCGGCGAGGATCTTGCGCATGACCGTGCCGACCTGACCGGTGGCTCCGACGATTCCGACCTTCACAGGGACTTCCTCCGTTTGTGCGTGCGGCCTCGTGACCTCGGCCGGTCTGTGCGGGGTGGCTCCATGATGCGTCTCTCCAGTGCCGCATTGTCCAATCCATTGTCCGAGGTGCGGGACGCCACATTCCCCGGACGGCTCGCCGAACGTTCCGGGCGCCCCGCGCGTCGTAGGGGAAACGCGGGGAGGGGAGGCGCACATTGCTGCGCGGAAGGGCGCGCCGCGCGCCGGGAACGCACGGGGCGGACGGGACGGACGGGGCGGACGGGGCGGGCCCGCTCGGCCCGGACCCGCTCGGCCCGGCGCAGGTGGACCGGGTGCGGGCGGTGCTCGCCCTGGGCGGTGTGCCGTACGCCGACCTCCCCGACGGCGTCCAGCAGGTGCGCCTGAAGCTCCTGGAGCGGGCCGCGGACGGGCGTGCGGCGCCGCGTGACGTCTCGGCGTGGGCGGCGGTCGTGGCCTCCAACCTCGCCATGGACTGGCACCGGGCCCGGCGCAGACAGGAGCGCCTCGGGGAGCGCCTCGCCGTGCTGTGGCGGGAGGCGACGGACGAGGACGGCGCCGAGGCGCGGGCCCTGTCGTTGTCCGTGGCGCAGGGCCTCGGCGCGCTGCCCGCCGCACAGCGGCAGGTCGTGGTGCTCCGCTTCTACGCCGACCTGCCGGTACGGGCGATCGCCGACGAGCTGGGCATCCCCGAGGGCACGGTCAAGAGCAGGCTGCACACGGCGGTACGGCTCCTGCGGGCGCGGCTGCACGAAGGGGAGGTGGTGTGACGGTGCCGGAGAAGGAGGAGGGCGAGAGGGACTTCGACGCGCTGATGTCCGCGCTCACGGACGAGCCCGTCCCCGACGGGGCCCGCGCGGACCCCGGCTTCGCCGCCGAACGGGCGGCGGCCCTGGCGGACGTCGCCCTGCTGCGGGAGCGGATCGCCGTGGTCGGCGACGCCCTGGCGGCGGGCCCGCCGCGGCGGACGGCCGTACCGCCGCGCTCCCCACACCCGCCCCGCTCCCCGCACCCGCCGTGCTCCCCGCACCCGGCGCGCCGCCGCGTCGGCGCGGCGTTCCGCGCGGTCGCCGCCACGGCGGGCGCCGCCCTGCTCGGCGGCCTCGCCTGGCTGGTCGTGGACGCCGGGCCGGGAACCGGCGGCATGGACAGCGGGGCGGGCGTGGCGTCCGACGCGAAGGGCGAGAGCAGGCCGGAGGGCGACGCGGACGCCGGCCTGGGCGCCGAGGCCCTGGTGGCGTGCTCGCGGCTGATCGTGGAGGGCACGGTCACGGCGGTCGCCCCGCTGCCGGGCGGCTCGCGGAGGGAGCGGGTCACGCTCGACGTGACCCGCTACCTCAAGCCGGAGTCGGGCAGCGGCACGGTCAGCTTCCTCCTGGACCGCGAGGCGGGCCCCCGCCCGAAGCCGGGCGACCGCGCGCTGGTCGCGCTGGACGGGGGCGCCGCCGAACCGACGCGCTGGGCCGTGGGCGAGGACCGCACCCGCCTCCGCACCCACATCCTGAAGGCCCTCCCGGCCGCGAAGAAGCTCAGCTGCGGGGACGAGGGCTGACCCGGTCGGGGGATACGGAAAAGTCCCGCCGAAACCCTCCCGAAGGGGGCGTTTCAGCGGGACTTCTCCGCAGCGCCGCTCAGCGACAGGCGCTCAGCGGCGGGCGGTCACACCATCACGGCGTGACCTTCTCGATCTTCACGCTGCCGCTGCCCGCCGCCGTGCCGCGGGCGTTGACGAGCGACACCTCGCCGAAGAGCTCGCGGCCCTCGGCGGCCGGGGCCTTCGCCTCGACCTTGGCCTCGACCTGCGCCGAGTCGCCGTTGCCGAGCTCGATCCGCTTGGCCTCGTCGACGGTGACACTGCCGAGGGCGCCCGAGAAGAAGACGTCACGGTAGTCGTACGCGGTCGTGCCGGACGGCACCGAGTAGCCCGTGACCTCGATCGTGTACGTGCCGGCGGCCGGCTTCGTCAGCGAGACGGACTCCTCCGAGTCGCCCTCCGCCGACGAGCCGACGACCGTGCCGTCCTTCTTGACGGTCAGGTCGAGGTCGGCGGCGATGTCCGCGGGGGAGCCGATGACGACGTCGAGCCGCTCGGCGCCCGCGGGCACGTCGACCGTCGACGTCTGCGTGGCACCCTGGGCGATGCTCGGGCGGGCCGACTTGGCCGAGCCGAGCGGGCCGCCCTTCAGACGGCCGTCGACCGCCGCGAAGTTGTTCGTCGCCTTCCAGGCGACCGGCGCCGGGGTGCCGACCTTGGCCTCGGGGAGCGACTGCACGGCCGGGTCGAAGTCGACGCCGAGGGCGGCGACCTTCAGCTCGTACGGGTTGTCGAGCAGCGGCGACGTGCGGCGCGACTCGACCTCGATCTCCCAGACGCCCGCCTGCGGCTCCGCGTACGAACGCAGGTCCGGGCGGCAGGTGTTGGCCGGGTTCTCGTAGTTCGGGTAGCAGGCGATCGACGAGGTGGAGTCGACCGGGACGCCGTAGGGGTGGATCGCGACGAAGCGCGTCTGGCTCTTGTCCTTCAGGCCGCCGAGGGCGACTTCGAGGGACTTGGCGCCCTTCGGCACGGTCACGAAGTACGACGTGGGGCTGTTGCGCTGCGTCGAGCCCTTGGCCGAGAACGTGTACGAGGGCTTCGCGAGCGGCGCCGAGACGACGACCGTCGACATGATCTGGTGGTCGATGCCCTCGGTGCGCTCGTCGTCGACGGTCAGGATCGCGCTGTGCAGCCCGGCCGAGCCGGCCTTCGCCTGGACCTTGACGGTGACCGGCTTGTTCAGCGGCAGCGTGACGTCGTCGTCGCCGAGCAGCTTGAACGTGCCCTCGTGGTTGTTCTCCAGCTCCAGCTCGTGGCGGACGCCGCGGTCGGGGCCGGAGGTGCGGGTGATCGTGACGTCGTACGTCCGCTTCTGGCCGGCCTTCAGGCCGCCCTCACGGTCGTAGATGCCGGTGCCGGGCTTCTTCAGCTCCTGCTCCAGGGCGGTGTCGACCGGGGCCTTCACCGTGTACGTGTGCGCCTTCGCGTCGTCCTCGATCGCCTCCCAGGCGTCGACGACGTCGATCAGGCCGGTGCCCTGGGCGTACGCTTGCTCGCCGCGGATGCGGTCCGCGGTCGAGGTGAGCGCCGTGCGCAGCTTCGCCGGGGTCAGGTCGATCTTCTCCCGCTCGGCGGCGGAGAGGAGGAGCGCCGCGGCGCCCGCGGCCTGCGGGGACGCCATCGAGGTGCCCTGCAGCATGGAGTAGCCGGCCGGGAGCTTGTAGCCCGCCTCGGCGACCGCGGAGCCCGGCAGCCAGGTCTGGGTGGTGTTGATGGCCGAACCGGGGGCGGAGATGATCGGCGCGAAGCCGCCGTCCTCACGCGGGCCGCGCGAGGAGAAGGGCATCATCGCGTACGTCTTCTCGACCTGGGAGCCGTAGTTGGCGGCCCAGGTCTCCTTGGAGATGGCGGCGCCGACCGAGATGACCTTGTCGGACAGGGCGGGGTCGCCGATGGTGTTG
The DNA here is from genome assembly GCF_040654435.1 of Streptomyces sp. NPDC050703. Taxonomy (NCBI): domain Bacteria; kingdom Bacillati; phylum Actinomycetota; class Actinomycetes; order Kitasatosporales; family Streptomycetaceae; genus Streptomyces; species Streptomyces sp. NPDC050703. The sequence continues at coordinate 22,521 of NZ_JBFAHX010000008.1, read as the reverse complement.
GCGCCGGGGCCGGAGTTGCCCGCGGAGATCACGAGCTGCACGCCGTAGGTGTCGATGAGGCGCGTGTACAGCTCGGCGCGCGCGTTGTTGCCGTCGTTGAGGGCCGGGAGGCCGCCGATCGACATGTTGACGATGTCGACACCGCGCTCGGTGACGAGGTCGATCATGCCCTCGGTGAGCGCGACGTTGGTGCAGCCGCCGCTCCAGGTACAGGCGCGCGACGAGACCAGCTTGGCGCCGGGGGCGGCGCCGTTCATCTTGCCGCCGAACAGGCCGTTGGCCGCGGTGATGCCCGCGACGTGCGTGCCGTGCTCGGACTCGATGACACCGATGTTGACGAAGTCGGCCTTCTTGCCGACCCAGTCGCCGCCGTACGGGTCCGTCGGCACGTCCTTGCGGATCTCGACGACGAACGGGACGCGCTCGACGACGTCGGTCGCCGGGTCGTCCTTGCCGAAGTAGGCGACCTGGTGGTCGTCCTTGTACGGCTTCATCGGCTCGTCGTCGGTGAAGTCGTTGTTGTCGTTCAGGTCGACGCGGACCGTGCCCGCCGCCGGGTCGTACAGCATCCCCCACGAGTCGGTGGTGTCGCCGTCGCGGTTGATGTCGCCCTTGGCGTCGCCGCCGGTGGTGGCCGACTCGCGGAAGCGGTTGACCTGGAAGGAGCCCGCGGGGGCCTGCCACGTCTCGCTGTCCCAGGTGAAGGTGGGGCCGCTGACGGGGTTGGTCATCCGGCGCCAGGTGCCGTCCGCGTCGACGATCGGGTCGGTCGCCGTCACCCAGTCGGTGATCTTGCGCTCGCCGGTGGTCGTCTTCTTCAGCGCCGGGTGGCCGAGGTCGACGCCGGAGTCGAGGATGCCGATGGTGACGCCGCGGCCGTCGGCCTTGCGGTGCTTCTTCACGAAGTCCACGGCGCCGGTCTCGGCGGACGGGTTGTACGGGTTGTCCGCCGGGGTCCTCTTGTCCGGGCCCGGGTAGGTGCCGCGTGCGCCGGTCTTCGCACCCTTGGCGCGGTCGGCGGCCGGCGTCGGGTCGTCCAGCTCGATCTCGTGCCGCAGGTCGATGGCGTGCACGGACGACAGCTTGGCCGCGGACTTGATCGCCGCGTCGGCCTTGCCGGTCGGCACGGTCGCGCGGACGTAGCCGAGCTTGTCGTAGGTGCGGCCGACCGAGCCGCCCTTGACGCCGTCGAGCTGGTCGGCGACCTGCTCGGTGGCGCCGGGCGCGGTGGCGACCATCATCGTGACGGTCTTCTCGCCGTCCGCCTTGGCGTCGGCGAGCAGCTCGGCGTCGGCCGGCCCGAGCTTGCCCTTCGCGGACTTGGGGGCGGGCACGGGGGTCTCGTCCGCCGCGAAGGCGAGGGGCACCGCCCCGGTCGCGCACAGCGCGGCGGTGAGACCGACGGCTATCGCGAGACGTGGCGCGCGTCTGGCGCTGGAACTGGATCTGGGCATCGGCATCCCTGTACGTGAAGGTCGGGAGAGGGTGATCCGGCCGCCGATTTTCGGACGGGTCCGAAATCCGGGGTCGGATGACCGCTCAGCTTTACTTAAGTGGCAGGTGTTTGGGGAGAGTTGTCCGAGCTGTGATCAGCGCGTGACGCAATTCCGCCATACGCCATCGCGGACAAGGGCGCTTATAGCGGGACTTGCCCCAGGGGCGGGCGCCCGCCGACGCCCCGGAGGGGGGCGGGGGACCTCGCTGCCGGCCGCGGCGAACTCGCGGACCAGCGGTCAACTCACAGCGAAGCGTCTAGCGTCAACCCGTGCAGAAAGAACTCCGGGTGGCGGCCTACGCCGTATGCGTACGGAACGGGCAGATCCTCCTGGCCCGCTGGGTCGCGGGCGACGGCAGCAGACGCTGGACGCTGCCGGGCGGTGGCATGGACCACGGCGAGGACCCCTACGACACGGTGATCCGCGAGGCGGACGAGGAGACGGGCTACGTGGTGGAGCCCGTGACCCTCCTCGGCATCGACAGCCTGCGCCGCCGCTATCCCCGCAGACTCGGCGCCGTCGCCGACTTCCACGGGCTGCGGATCGTGTACGAGGCCCGCGTCACCGGCGGCGAACTGCGCCACGAGACCAACGGCTCCACCGACCTCGCGGCCTGGCATCCCCTGGAGTCCGTCCCGGATTTGGAGCGCGTGGGGCTCGTCGACATCGGCATCGGGCTCTGGCGCGACCGCCCCGCCGACGGACGCGGCCGGACCGCCGACCCCACGTCCTGAGCCTCCGCTTCCCCGGAAGATGAACGCGGAGTGACCGCCTCCTCTCCAGCCGAGGAGAGGTGCGTGACCGCGTAGGGTGCCCGATGATCCACGTACGGTGATCGGTGCTGCGCGTTGCCGTCTCGTTCACGCGCAGGCCATCCCCGCTGCCAACGATCCAGTACGAGCGAGGAATCCGCGGGTCCGAAACGGGCCCGGGGCCCTCGCGACCACTGCCGACGCGTACGCACCCGGGGAGACCGCGCCATGTCGCGCACACGCACCGTCGCCACCGCAGCCGCCGCCATCGACCGCCGTGCCCTCCTCGCCGCCGCCGGAGCCGTCGCGCTCTCCGCGGGCATCGGCCACACCCTCGGCCCCGGCGCGGGCTCCGGCAACGCGGCGGCGTCCCCGGTCCGCGCCGCCGTGGCCCGCTCACGGCAGGCGCCCACCGCGCCCCTCGCGCCCTACCGGGGCGGCACCACCCTGCTCACCGCCGCCGCCCCGCGCGGCACCTCCGGCTACCGGCGGCTCGGCGACGGGCCCGCCTGGCCGCGCGTCGTGCGGGGGGACCTGGCGGCGGCCAGGGCGGGACGAGAGGAGCGGCGGACCGCGCTCGCCGCGTTCGTCCAGTTCACCGACCTGCATCTGGTCGACGTACAGCACCCGCTGCGGTACGAGTACCTGCGCGCGCAGACCGCGAGCGCCTGGCGGCCGCACGAGTCCCTCTCGGTGGCCGGTGCCGTCTCCCTGGTCGAACGCGTCAACGCCCTGCGCGGCGCGCCCGCCACCGGCGCCCCCCTGCACTGCGTGGTGACGACCGGCGACAACACCGACAACAACTCCCGCGCCGAACTCGACTGGTACCTCAAGGTCATGAGCGGCGGCCGCATCACCCCCAACACCGGGGACCCGCGCCGCTACGAGGGCGTGCAGGCCAGCGGCGTCCCGCTGTACTGGCACCCCGACGACGCCCTGCGCGACGCCGACAAGAGCCGCGGCTTCCCGCGGCTGCACGGCTTCCTCGACGCGGCGATCCGCGAGGTCGACAGCCCCGGGCTCGGCCTGCCCTGGTACTCCACCGTCGGCAACCACGACGCGCTGCCCGGCGGCTGCTGGGCGCCCAGGGACCCGTACCTCACCGAATTCGCCGTCGGCGGCAAGAAGCTGATGTCCCTCGACGAGACGCGGGGCGCCGCCCTGTGGAAGGCCGTGAAGAAGGGGCACGACCCCAAGGGGGACCGGTTCAAGGAACTGCTGAGGTCCGAGGCGCGGCGCATGCGCCCCGTCACGCCCGACGCGTCGCGGGCGCCCTTCACCCCGGCCGAGTACGTGCTGGCCCACCTGGACCCCGCCCACAAGGGCGCGGGCCCCGTCGGCCACGGCTACACCGAGGAGAACCTGGCGGCGGCCACCCAGTACTACTCCTTCCGCATCAGCGACGACGTGCTCGGCATCAGCCTGGACAGCACCGACCCGGCCGGGCACTACGAGGGCTCACTCGGCACCCGGCAGCTGCGCTGGCTGGAGCGTGAGCTGGCCGCCAACGAGCGGCGCGCGGGCGGGCCCTCGTACGTCGTCGTCCTCAGCCACCACACCAGCAGGACCATGCGCAACCTCCGCCAGGACCCGGCGCGGCCCGCCGAGGCGCGCCACGGCGGCGACGAGATCGTCTCGCTGCTCGGCCGGTACCGCTCGGTCCTCGCCTGGGTCAACGGGCACAGCCACAAGAACGCGATCACTCCCCACCGGACCGCCCACGGCTCCTTCTGGGAGGTCTCCACCGCCTCGCACATCGACTTCCCGCAGCTCGCGCGGGTGGTGGAGCTGACCGACAACCACGACGGCACGGTCTCCCTGTTCACCACGCTCATCGAGTCCGCCGCCCCGCACCGCACGGACTTCGCCGACCTCTCCCGGACGGGCCTGGCCGCGCTGTACCGCGAACTGTCCTTCAACGCCCCCGGCGCCAAGCCGGCGCTCGGCGGGGAGGCGGGCGACAGGAACACGGAACTGATCCTGCGGAAGGGCTGATTTCGGCCCAACCCCCGGGCACCGCTCAACCCCGCCCGACGGCCAGAGGTCTCCCGGCCCGACAACCGGGATGTACAGGAGGGGCGGGACATGGCAGTGCGCAGGACATGGACGTCAGTGGCGGCAGCGGTGGCCGTGACGGTGGCGGCGGGAGTGCTCGCGGCGCCGGCGTTCGCGGCGGAGCCCGGGGCAGGGCAGGGCGGCGGCGACCGGCACCGGGCGACGCAGCGCGCGCTGGAAGCCGCGCTCGACGAGGACGCCCCGGGTGTGACGGTGCAGGTCAGGGACCGGCACGGCGAGTGGGACTCCGCCGCGGGCCTCGGCGACCTGGAGCGGCAGCGCCCGCGCGGCAGCCAGGACCACTACCGGATCGGCAGCGTCACCAAGACGTTCGTCGCCACGGTCGTGCTGCAACTGGAGGCGGAGGGCGCGCTCGACCTCGACGACAAGGTCGGCCGCTGGCTGCCCGGCGTCGTCGAGGGGCACGGTCACGACGGCGACCGGATCACCGTGCGCCAGCTCCTCAACCACACCAGCGGCATCTACAACGTGACGGCCGACCCGTGGTTCCAGCGGAGAGTCTTCGGCGAGGAGTTCCTCGCCCACCGCTACGACACCTGGACCCCGCGGCAGCAGGTCGCCATCGCCATGCGCCACGAGCCGGACTTCGCCCCCGGCAAGGGGTGGAAGTACTCCAACACCAACTACACCATCGCTTCGATGATCATCGAGAAGGTCACGGGGACGCCCTACGCGGACCAGGTGAGGAAGCGCGTCATCAAGCCGCTGGGGCTGCGCGGCACCAGTGTCCCCGGTACCCGGCCGGATCTGCCGAAGCCCAGCTCCAGGGCCTACACCAGGCTGTCCGACGAGCCGGGCGCCAAGAACCACGACGTGACACGGCTCAACCCGTCGGTGGCGGGGGCGGCGGGGGAGATGATCTCCGACTCGGCCGACCTGAACCGCTTCTACTCGGCCCTCCTGCGCGGCAAGCTCCTGCCGAAGAAGCAGCTCGCGGAGATGAAGACCACCGTGCCGAGGGACGAGAACCGGCCCGAAGGACGCTACGGGCTCGGTATCGCCCCCCTCACCACCTCCTGCGGCACGGTGCTGTGGGGGCATGACGGCGGCATCCACGGCTCGTCCTCGCTGGCCGTGACGACGGCGGACGGCCGCCACGCGCTGGCGCTCAACTTCAACGGTCCGGGCGGAGACGCGGCGGCCGTCGTCAACGCGGAGTTCTGCGGCGAGCGGTAGCACGGGCCGCTAACGGGGGAGGACCACGACGTACGCCGCCGGGTCACGGTCGTGCGACGCCATCAGGGCGGTGCGGACGACCGTGGCCTGCTGGTCGAGGGCGTCCCTGAGCTTCTGCGCGCCCAGGTGGACGACCGTGATGCCGAGCCGCTCCAGAAGCTCGCGCTTGCGTGCGTACTCCGACCACAGGGCGTCGTCGTGCCGCAGGCCCTGCCGGGGGACGCGGGTGTCGAGCTGCACGGCGACGGCCTGGTCGGGCCAGTAGGCGTCGACGCCGCCGAGGTGCGGGCCGCCCGGGAGCCGGAGGTCCACGTTCCACAGGGGCGCGGGCAGGCCGTGCTCGGCGACCATGCGGTACAGCCGGTCCTCGGCGATGGCACGCCCCTCGGCGAGCAGCGAGTCGACGGCGTCCACGACGTGCGGCAGGGAGAGCAGCCGGGCGTTGCGCAACTCGCGGACCACGGCCAGGGGTTCGCAGTGGCCGCCGCGCACCGCCTCGGTGAGCAGCCGGCGCACGGCACCCGCGTCGGCGAGCTGGGCCACCGCGTCGGCGAGGGCGCGCGGCACCGGCGCCACCGGGAAGCCGGCGATCTGCTGGGTGGTCGGCATCGCGGGGCTGCGCACGAGCCGCGTGAACCCCACGGACCGCAGGCGGCGCGTGCGCGGGACGAGGACGTCGACGCGGTCGAGCGAGAGCAGCGGGGGAGCGGAGGCGAACCGGTGCAGGGCGAGGGCGGCGAGGCCGGTGATCATCGCGTCGGCGTACGGGGCGTGCGGCTCGCCCGCCTGGGGCTGCGCGGGCACGGCCCTGGCCTGGCGGACCGGTGGGCGCCCCGCGTACAACAGGGCGCCGTGCAGCCGTTCCTCACTGGTCGGCGGCCCCGGGTGCAGCAGCCAGACGCCGGGCAGGAGCTGCTGCCAGGGGCCGCCGGGCAGGCAGTGGGCGCCGGCGTCGGCGGCGGAGACGCCGTGCGTACGGAGCTGGGCGGCGCTCATGACGCGGGGGCGGGCGTCGGCGAGGTGCGGGAGGGGGAGGGGGGAGAGCGGGGCTTCGTGGTTCATGCCCGGGTCGTTCCCTCATGGGGGCGGCGCACTAACCGCTGTTACAAGCCCGTCGTCAAACCCGGACAACTCTGCCCTAAAGCACGGGCGTTCGACCACCGATGATCTCTGGCCCGCGGGCCCGCGCGCAAAACCCCCGGGGCCGGTTTCTGCTGGGGCGCCCTCCCCCGGAGGCCGGGCACCCCGCGAGGAGCGCGGGATGCCCGGGGGGCGGGGTCAGCCGGTGGTCACGACGCGTCGCAGGCCTGGGCCCGCAGGGAGCGGGCCAGGTCGTCGCGGGCTTCCAGGACCAGGCGGCGCAGGGCCGGGGCCGACGCCTCGTGCGCGCTGAGCCAGGCGTCCGCCGCGGCCAGCGTCGCCTCGTCGGACTGGAGGTGGGGGAACAGGCCCCGCACCACGTCCATGCCGATCTGGATGGACCGCTCCGCCCACACCCGCTCGATCGCGTCGAAGTACTTCGCGACGTACGGAGCGGCGAGCTCCCGCTGCGACGGCTGCGAGAAGCCGGAGATCGTCGCCTCGACCAGCGCGTTCGACAGGGCGCTCGACTCGACCACGGAGGCCCACGCCTGCGCCTTGACGGCCGCCGAGGGACGGGCGGCCAGGCACCGCACCTGGTGCCGCTTGCCGGAGGCCGTGTCGTCACGGGCCAGCTCCGCCGCGAGGACCTCCTCGTCGGCGGCGCCGTGCGCGGCCAGCGGGGTGAGCAGCGCCCAGCGCAGCTCCTGGTCGATCTCCAGGCCGTCGATCTTGGCCGTGCCGTCGAGCAGGCCCTGGAGCAGCTGGAGATCGGCCGGCGAGGACGCCACCGCGGCGAGGAAGCGGGCCCACGTCAGCTGGTGCTGGCTGCCCGGCTCGGCGATCCGCAGCTCCCGCAGCGCCCCTTCGGCGAGGTCCCGGGCGCCCTCCTCGCGCCACTCCGGCGCGGCGTAGTGCGTGAGGGCGGAGTTGGTCCACGCGTGCAGCATCTGCAGGACGCCGATGTCGCTCTCGCGGCCGGCGAAGCGCAGCACGAGCCCGATGAAGTCCCGGGCGGGCATCAGGGCGTCCCGCGTCAGGCTCCACAGGGCGGACCAGCACAGGGCGCGGGCGAGCGGGTCGGTGATGTCGCCGAGGTGCTCGCGCAGCGTGGCGAGGGAGTTCTCGTCGAAGCGGATCTTGCAGTAGGTCAGGTCGTCGTCGTTGACCAGGACCAGCTCGGGAGCCTGCTCACCGGCCAGCTCGGCCACGACCGTGCGCGGGCCCTCGACGTCGACCTCCGCGCGGGCGTACCGCTCCAGGGCGCCGCCGGCCGCCCTGCGGTAGAGGCCCACCGCGACGCGGTGCGGACGCAGCTCGGGGTGGGACTCGGCGGCCTCCTGGAGCACGGACAGCTCGGTGACGCGGCCCTCCGCGTTCAGGATGACCTGCGGGGTCAGGGAGTTGACGCCCGCGGTCTGCAGCCAGGACCGCGACCAGGCCGCCATGTCGCGCCCCGAGGTCTCCTCCAGGACGGAGAGCAGGTCGCCGAGGACCGTGTTGCCGTACGCGTGGCGCTTGAAGTAGCGGCGGGCGCCCTCCAGGAACGCGTCCCGCCCGACGTACGCCACGAGCTGCTTGAGCACCGAGGCGCCCTTCGCGTACGTGATCCCGTCGAAGTTGAGCTTGGCGTCCTCCAGGTCGCGGATGTCGGCGGTGACCGGGTGGGTGGAGGGGAGCTGGTCGGCGCGGTAGGCCCACGCCTTGCGGTTGTTGGCGAAGGTGATCCAGCCGTTGGTGAAGCGCGTCGCCTCGACCATGGAGAAGGAGCCCATGAAGTCGGCGAAGGACTCCTTGAGCCACAGGTCGTCCCACCACCGCATGGTGACCAGGTCGCCGAACCACATGTGCGCCATCTCGTGCAGGATGACGTTGGCCCGGCGCTCGTACGACGCCTGGGTGACCTTGCCGCGGAAGATGAACTCCTCGCGGAAGGTCACGAGGCCCGGGTTCTCCATCGCGCCCAGGTTGTACTCCGGCACGAAGGCCTGGTCGTACTTCCCGAAGGGGTAGGGGTAGTCGAAGTTGTCGTGGAAGAAGTCCAGGCCCTGCTTCGTCACCAGGAAGACGTCGTCGGCGTCGAAGTGCGGGGCGAGGCCCTTGCGGCACATCGCGCCGAGCGGGATCTCCAGGCGCGTGCCGTCGTCGAGGACGCGCTCGTACCGGTCCTCGACGTAGTGGTAGGGGCCCGCCACGACCGCCGTGATGTACGTCGAGATCGGCTTCGTCTCGGCGAACCTCCAGACGCCGTCGGACAGTTCGCCCACGCCGTTGGACCACACCGTCCAGCCCTCGGGGGCCTGCACCTGGAAGCGGTAGGGCGCCTTCAGGTCCGGCTGCTCGAAGTTGGCGTAGACGCGGCGGGCGTCCGCCGGCTCGTACTGGGTGTAGAGGTAGACCTCGCCGTCCTCCGGGTCGACGAAGCGGTGCATGCCCTCACCGGTGCGGCTGTAGGCGCACTGCGCGTCCACCACCAGTTCGTTCTCCTCGGCCAGGTCGTCGAGCGCGATCCGGGTGCCGTCGAAGACCTCGGCGGGGTCGAGGTCCCTGCCGTTGAGGGAGAGGGCCGTGACGCTCGGCGCGACGAGGTCGGCGAAGCTCGTGGCGCCCGGCTCGGCGCGGAAGCGGATCGTGGTCACCGACCGGAACGTGCGCGGCTCCTGACCGCTCTCGCCGACCGCCGAACGCAGGTCGAGGAAGACCTCGTAGCCATCGACGGACAGCAGCGCGGCCCTCTCATGGGCCTCGTCGCGGGACAGATTCTCACCGGGCACGGGCGGCACTCCTTCGTGACTCGCTTGGTTGCGTGACTCGCATGCCGCATGGCTCGCATGCCGCGCATGACTCGTACGAATGTCTAGATCCTCGCATGTGCCGTCGGCTGCCGACATCCGGGAATGCCCCGGTGCGCCCCCGACGTTCCCCTGCCCAGGCGCCGAACACCTTCCCTAGGGAGAGACATGTCCGAGAACACCGGCAAGACCCCTGTCGACTTCTGGTTCGACCCGCTGTGCCCCTGGGCGTGGATGACGTCCCGCTGGATGCTGGAGGTGGAGAAGGTCCGCGACGTACAGGTCCGGTGGCACGTGATGAGCCTGGCCGTCCTGAACGAGGACAAGATCGACGAGCTTCCCGAGGAGTACCGGGAGATGCTGGAGACCAAGGCCTGGGGCCCGGTCCGCGTCGTCGTCGCCGCCCAGCAGAAGCACGGCGACGAGATCGTCGGGGACCTGTACACCGCGCTCGGCACGCGCTTCCACAACCGTGGCGAGGGCCCGACCCGCGAGGCGGTCGCCGGCGCCCTGAAGGACGTGGGCCTGCCCGCCGACCTCGTCGAGTACATGGATTCCGACGCCTACGACACCGAGCTGCGCGCCTCCCACAAGGAGGGCATCGACAAGGTGGGCCAGGAGGTCGGCACGCCGGTCATCGCGGTCCCCGGCGCGGACGGCGAGCAGGTCGCCTTCTTCGGCCCCGTGGTCACCCCCGCCCCCAAGGGCGACGCCGCCGCCAGGCTCTGGGACGGCACGCTGCTCGTGGCGTCGACGCCGGGCTTCTACGAGATCAAGCGCACCCGCACGCAGGGCCCGATCTTCGACTGACCGGCGTAGAGCTGCCGCCGGGCTAGCCGAAAGTCTCCTTCGGCAGCTGGAAGCCCCGCTTCTGTACGTGGTAGGGCTGGACCCAGAGGCAGCCGGGGTTCGTGCAGCGCCAGAAGCCGCGGGCCTCCGCGACGCCCACTTCCTGGGCGATGTGCACCTCCTCGGCCGGGGTGACCCTGCGGAACAGGTGCAGTTGTCGGCATGTGGGGCAGTGCTTCTCGTCCACCATGCCGACACGTTCCCGTAGAACCCCGGCAACCGAAAGGCCCCCGTGAGTCACGTCCTCACGGGGGCCTTTCCCTCATCCGCCCGCCCCGGCGAAAGTTGAGAAGACGATCACGAGGCGGGACGTTCTCACGGGGTCAGCAGGAGGCTGTTCACCCGCTGCTTGGCGGCATCGAGGCGCTTGGCGACGTCCTGCCAGTTGACGACCTGCCACATGGCCTCGATGAAGTCGACCTTCTGGTTCTTGTACTGCAGGTAGAAGGCGTGCTCCCAGGCGTCGAAGACCAGGATCGGCGTGGAGCCCTGGCCGACGTTGCCCTGGTGGTCGTAGACCTGCTCGACGATGAGGCGGCCGCTGAGCGGCTCGTAGGCGAGCACACCCCAGCCGGAGCCCTGCGTGGTCGCCGCGGCCTTGGTGAGCTGGGTCTTGAACTTGGCGAAGGAGCCGAACGACTCGGTGATCGCGTCCGCGAGCTCGCCCACGCCGTCGGCGGCCAGCGGCTCGCCGCCGCCACCGTCCTTGGGGCTGTTCATGTTGTGCCAGTAGATGCTGTGCAGGATGTGGCCGGAGAGGTGGAAGGCCAGGTTCTTCTCCAGGCCGTTGATGGCGCCCCACGTCTCCTTGTCGCGCGCCTCCTCCAGCTGTTCCAGGGTGTCGTTCGCGCCCTTCACGTACGCCGCGTGGTGCTTGTCGTGGTGCAGCTCGATGATCTGCGGGTTGATCACCGGCTCCAGCGCCGCGTAGTCGTACGGGAGTTCAGGAAGCGTGTAAATGGCCATGGTGCGAGCCCTCCGACTGCTGCTCTGCTGAGTGCGTCCGCTTATTGCAACCTATATGCAAGTGCAGGCTAACAGCAGCAACGCCGCGCGGTTGATCAGCCCTTCGACCTAGGACCGCCGGACGCGCGAAAGGCCCCGGGTACGCCGAAGGGGCCCGGGGTCGACATCGACCCCGGGCCCCTTCGGCGGCGTACGTCGCCGCCGCCTACTCGGCGGCCTCCGCCACCGGCCGTTCCGCCATCCGCTGGCGCACGTAGCCGATCACGGCGAGCACCAGCGTGAGCGAACCCGTCGCGATGAGCTGCTTGCGCGTGTCGGGCTGCTCCGTCATCAGGTAGAAGATGTACGCCATCGCGGCCAGCGCCACCCAGGTCAGGACGGGGTACGCCCACATCCGGACGACCAGCTTCTGCGGCTCGTCGCGCTCCGTCCTGCGGCGCAGGATGAGCTGCGAGACGGCGATGAAGATCCAGACGACGAGGATCATCGCGCCGATCATGTTCAGCAGCCAGGGGAAGACGTCGTCGGGGCGCCAGTAGCTGAGCAGCACGCAGACGAAGCCGAAGACCGAGGAGGCGAGCACCGCGAGGCGCGGCACGCCGCTGTGGACCCGGCCGAGCACCTTGGGGCCCTGGCCGCGCTCGATCAGGGAGTACGACATGCGCGACGCGCCGTAGATGTTGGCGTTCATCGCGGAGAGCAGGGCGATGAGGATGACGACGTTCATGATCTGGCCCGCGGCGGGGATGCCCAGGTGGTCGAGGGTGGCGACGTAGGGGCCCTTGTCGGCGACCTCCTTGTCGTCCCACGGCAGCAGCGTGACCACCACGAGCATGGAGCCCACGTAGAAGAGGGCGATGCGCCACATCGCCGTGCGCACGGCCTTGGCGACGCTCTGGACCGGGTTCTTGGACTCGGCGGCGGCGATCGTGACGGTCTCCAGGCCGCCGTACGCGAAGACGGAGGCGAGGAGGCCGATGATCAGGCCGTCCGTGCCCTTCGGCATGAAGCCGCCCTCGCCGGTGAGGTGGGCGGTGCCGGGGGCGGAGACGTCCGAGCCGGGCAGGATGCCGATGATCGCGAGGACGCCGATGCCGAGGAAGAGCACGATCGCGCCGACCTTGAGGGCGGCGAACCAGAACTCGAACTCGCCGAAGTTCTTCACGGCCGTCAGGTTCGAGCCGCAGAACACCAGCATGAACAGGGCGACCCAGGCCCACTGCGGCGTACCGGGGAACCAGCCCACCATGATGTCCGCGGCGCCGATGCCCTCGATGCCGACGGCGACGCAGAGCAGGAACCAGAAGCCCCAGCCGGCCGTGAAGCCCGCCCAGGGGCCGATGGCCCGCTCGGCGTGGACGGAGAAGGAGCCGGAGGCCGGGTTGGCGGCCGACATCTCGCCCAGCATGCGCATCACGAGCATGACGAGCGCGCCGGATACGGCATAGGCGAGGACGATCGAGGGGCCCGCGGCGGCGATGCCCGCTCCGGAGCCCACGAAGAGCCCGGCACCGATCACGCCGCCGAGGGCGATCATCGACAGGTGCCGCTGCTTGAGGCCGTGGACGAGCGGGGAGTCGGCCGCGGGCGCCGAGCCGGATGCTTCGTCGGGAGATGCGTCCTTGGATGCGGACGTCCGAGACATGGGCGTGCCCTGTTCAGTAGCCGAGACGGGGGACGAGCGGGCCCACAGTCTGGAGTCCGGTACCGCTGGCAGGGAACAGCGGACCGCTATACGGACACGACGCTTACACGTCGTGAAGGTGTGGCCACATTTTGCTTACCTGGTGTTTACAAATGGCCCATGCCATTCCGGTTCCCGTCCGCTCCGCGCCGCGCACGCCACTCCCGCAGCCCCGCGATCACCAGGACCAGCCCCGTGGCGCCCGCCGACCACAGGAGCTGGGGCCGCGCCCCGTCGTCGGTCAGCATCAGGCCGAGCACGACGGCCATCGCGGCCAGCGCCGCCCAGGTCAGATACGGGAAGGCCCACATCCGCAGCACGAGCCGCTCGGGGGCCTCCCGCTCGATGCGCCGCCGCAGCCGCAGCTGGGACACCGCGATCAGCGCCCACACGAAGAGCAGGACGGCGCCGACCGAGTTGAGCATGTAGAGGAAGACCGAGTCGGGCCACTCCAGATTGAGCAGGACCGACACGAAGCCGAAGGCGACCGAGGCGAGCACCGCACGGCGCGGCACCCCGCCGCCCGCGACCTTGAGCAGGGCCTTCGGCGCCTCACCGCGCTCGGCCAGCGAGAAGACCATGCGGGAGGAGCCGTAGAGGTTGGCGTTGAGCGCCGAGAGCAGGGCCACGAAGACGACGATGTTCATGATCGTCCCGGCGGACGGCACGCCGATCGAGTCGAGCACCGTCACATAGGGGCTGACGCCCGCCTTCTGCACCGTCCAGGGCAGCACCGTCACGATGACCAGCATCGAGCCGACGTAGAAGAAGAGGATGCGGTAGACGGCGCTGCGCACGGCGCGGGTGACCGAGCGGACCGGGTCGTCGGACTCGGCGGCGGCGATCGTGACGACCTCCAGGCCGCCGAAGGCGAAGACGACGGCGAGCACCCCGGAGACCACGCCCTCCCAGCCGTTGGGCAGGAAACCGCCGTCACCGCTGAGGTGGCTGAGGCCCACGGGGTCGCCGGAGGCGTGCGAGCCGGCCGGCAGGACCCCGAAGACCGCTAGCAGGCCGAGCACGAGGAAGGCGACGATCGCGCAGACCTTCAGCGTGGCGAACCAGAACTCGAACTCGCCGAAGTTCTTCACCGAGGCGAGGTTCGCCCCGGTGAAGACCACCATGAAGACGAGGACCCAGGCCCACTGCGGCACGGCGGGCGCCCAGCCGTTGGCGATCCGCGCGGCGCCGGTCGCCTCCACGGCGAGCACGACCACCAGCAGGAACCAGTACAGCCAGCCGACGCTGAACCCGGCCCAGCGGCCGAGCGCGCGCTCGGCGTGCACGGAGAACGAGCCCGAAGCGGGCATCGCCGCCGACATCTCGCCCAGCATCCGCATCACGCACATCGCGAGCGCCCCGGCGATCAGGTACGACACGACGATGCCGGGCCCGGCGACCGCGATCCCCGCCCCCGACCCGACGAAGAGCCCCGCCCCGATGACGCCGCCGAGCCCCAGCATGGTGAGGTGGCGCTGCTTGAGACCACCGGCGAGCGGTTCGTCGCCGCCGCCGAGGGGATCGACGGTGGCCTTGGGGTCGTGCATGGCGCTCAGCTGGCTCTCAGGGTGCTCAAGGAGTTTGGCGGGACTCCACAGTCTCCCCGGGCGGTGACCCCCGGCGCAAAACGAGGCACCCACCCGCCGACCTCCGTGACGAGCGTCACGCCCCGCGAGGTGTACAGGGCGCGCTTTGTACGGAGCCCACCAAGGCCCCGCCCCCGGGTTGTCGCCCGGAGACCGTGTGGCCGCGCCCCGGCCTGGGATAGCGTCGAGCCGTCCCAACCTGCCCACGTCCCCGCGGAGTCCCGATGAGCATCGCCGCTGCCACCACCCGCCCCGGCCAGGTCCTCGCCGACCTGCTGCCCGCGTCCCGCGCGAAGGACGCGGCCCTCGTGCTCGGCGGCGCCGCGCTCACCGGGATCGCCGCCCAGATCGCGGTGCCCGTGCCGGGCTCCCCGGTGCCGGTGACCGGGCAGACCTTCGCCGCGCTCCTCGTCGGCACCGCGCTGGGTGCCCGCCGCGGCTTCCTCTCGCTCGCGCTGTACGCCCTCGTGGGCATGGCCGGCATGCCGTGGTTCGCGGAGGCGGGCTCGGGCGTCGCGGCCCCCTCCCTCGGCTACGTCCTCGGCATGCTGCTGGCCGCCACGGTGGTGGGCGCCCTCGCCCGCCGCGGCGGCGACCGCTCGGTGCCGCGCACGGCGGGCACGATGGTCCTCGGCTCCGCGATCATCTACGCGGTCGGCGTGCCCTACCTCGCCGCCGCGACCGGCATGTCCCTGACCCAGGCCGTCGCCGCCGGGCTCACGCCCTTCCTGATCGGCGACGCCCTCAAGGCCGCGCTCGCCATGGGCGCGCTGCCGACGGCGTGGAAGCTGCTCGACCGCTAGCGGACGCTGTAGTTCCGCCTGAAGAGGTTCGCCGGGTCGTACAGGGCCTTCAGTTCGGCGAGCCTCTTCCGCGTTTCCGGGTCGTAGAGGCCGTCGGGGCGGTCGCCGCCGCCGAACGCGAAGTTCAGCGAGCGCCCCACCGTCTGCTCCGCCAGGTGCCCGAATGCCTCGGCGTGCACCTTCCGTACGGAGGCGGTGTCCGTACCGCCGAGCGGCGACAGGACGCGTACGAGCCAGCCCGCGTCGCGGTAGGGGACGGCGTTGGCCGCGGGCCGGGCCAGCGCGCCGCCCAGGTGGTTGAGCTGGACGACGTGCATGGACGCGGCGTCCGGGCCCGTCAGGGCGAGCAGCTCACCGGCGGCCGTCACGTCCAGGCCGCTCAGGAACGCGCTGTCGCCGTAGTAGGCGTGCGGGAAGTCGGGGTCGCCGTGGATGGTGTGGCTCTCGGCGTACGGCATCTCCCGCAGCGTGTCGGAGACGGCGGGCCCGAGCTTCCGCAGCGGCGCCACGAGGCGTTCGCCCTCGGCCGCGGGACCCGTGAACGCCACCCGCACCGCGACGAGGTAGCGGCCCCGGAGCTGGGGCGGGAGCTGCGGGATGTCCGGGTAGAGCAGCGCGGCCAGTGACGAGGTGAGCGCGTCGGGCAGGGTCCGCGTCCACCGCTCGTAGCCGGCGAGCAGGGCGGCCGGGTCCGTCTCGCGTCCGTCGAAGGCGAGCGCCCCGCCGTAGAGCCGGGCCACGGGCACCAGGCCGACTTCCAGTTCCGTGACCACGCCGAGGTTGGCGCCGCCTCCCAGCAGGCCCCAGTACAGCTCCGGGTCGCCGTCGGCGGTCACGTGGCGCGGCGTGCCGTCGGCCGTGACGACGCGGAGCGCACGTACGTGGTCGGCGGTGTATCCGAACTCCCGGGCGAGAATCCCGAGACCGCCGCCCAGCGTGTACGAGACGGCGCCCACGCTCGGCGCCGAGCCGTTGAGCGGTGCGAGGCCGTGGGGCGCGGCGGCCTCGACGACCTGGCCCCAGCGGGCCCCCGCGCCGACGGTGGCGGTACGGGCCCCGGCGTCGACGCGTACGGCGTCCATCCGCCGCGTACTGATCAGGACCCCGCCCTCCGACGCGCCCGGCAGCCCGTGCCCGGTGGCCTGTACGCCGACGGGCAGGCCGTGCTCGGCGGCATGGGACACGGCGGCGGTGACGTCGTCGGCGCTCCCGGCACCGAAGACGAGGGTGGGCCGGACCGCGAAGCCGGTCTGGAACCCGGCGAGTTCCTCGTCGTACCCGGCGTCACCGGGCCGGAACACGAGTCGCTGAGCGGTGAAGTCCACGGGATGCCTCCGTTGGCCGTCCGTGCGCGGCCGTGGGCCGCGCGTTCCCTGCCTGACGCGGCGAGCATCCCGCAATAACCTGACACCGGCCGTCAGCTTTTCCCCGGGCCGCGCACAGCACGGCGCCCCCGCGGTGAACCGCGGGGGCGCCGTGGGACAGGGTCCCTCAGGGCAGGGCAGGGCAGGGCAGGGCAGGGCAGGGCAGGGCAGGGCAGGGCTCAGGCCCCGGCCCGCTCCTCGGCCGTGTCGTCGTCCCGTCGGCCGACCTTCTCGCGGACCAGCGAGAAGACGACCACGAACGCGGCGGCGAGCAGGGAGAGGAGCACCTGCTTGCGTCCGGCCTCGTCGGTCAGCATGTAGACGAGGACGAACGAGATCATCCCGATCGTGACCCACGTCAGGTACGGGAACAGCCACATCTTCACGACGAGCTTCTCCGGCTCCTCGCGCAGGATGATGCCGCGCATCCGCAGCTGCGTGAAGCTGATGATCAGCCAGACGAAGAGGGCCACCGCGCCCGAGGAGTTGAGCAGGAAGTCGAAGACGGTGTCCTTCCACTGGTAGTTGAACCAGACGGCGACGAAGCCGAAGACGACGGAGCCGAGGATCGCGGCCTGCGGCACGCCGCGCGCGTTGGTGCGCGCGAAGGCCTTGGGCGCGTCGCCGCGCTGACCGAGCGAGAAGGCCATGCGGGAAGCGGTGTAGAGCCCGGAGTTGAGGCAGGAGAGTACGGCCGTGAGCACGATGACGTTCATGACCTGGCCGGCGTGCGGGATGCCGATCGAGTTGAGCGCGGCGACGTACGAGCCGTCCTCGGTGATCGACTTGTGGTTCCACGGCAGGAGCGTGATCACGACGAAGATCGAGCCCAGGTAGAAGACGCCGATGCGCCAGATCACGCTGTTCGTGGCCTTGGTGACGGCGCGCTGGGGGTCCTCGGACTCACCGGCGGCCAGGGTGACGATCTCGGAGCCCATGAACGAGAAGACGACCATGAGCACGCCCGTCAGGATGGCGCCCGCGCCCTTGGGCATGAAGCCGCCCGCGTCGGTGAGGTGCGCGAATCCGGCGCCGGGGTTGTCGGAGCCGGGCAGCACACCGAAGACGGCGAGCAGGCCGATGGCGACGAACGCGCCGATGGCGACGACCTTGATGCCCGCGAACCAGAACTCGAACTCGCCGTAGGAGCCGACCGAGACGAGGTTCGTCGCGGTGAGCACCACCATCACGATGAGCGCCCAGCCCCACTGGGGGACGGCCGGTATCCAGCCGTTGAGGATCACCGCGCCCGCGGTGGCCTCGACGGCGAGGACCACGACCCAGAAGAACCAGTACAGCCAGCCGATGGAGAACCCGGCCCAGCGGCCGAGCGCCTGGTCGGCGTAGGTGGAGAAGGAGCCGGACGTGGGCCGTGCGGCGGCCATCTCGCCCAGCATCCGCATGACGAGGACGACCATCGCGCCGACCAGGGCGTACGAGATGAGGATCGCGGGTCCCGCGGCGGCGATGCCGGAGCTCGAACCGACGAAGAGGCCGGCTCCGATGACGCCGCCGATGGCGATCATGGAGAGGTGCCGGTTCTTCAGACCCGCCTTGAGGCCGTCGCCGGAGTCACTGCCGCCAGTCTGCGGATCGCCGGGTCGCGGCGGGGTGCTGTCTGGCTTCGCAAGGGAGGGTTGCGAGGTCATGGACGATTCCTTAAGTTCTCGGGTCGCGAGCCCCCGCATTCAAACCCAGGGGTGATCGGGACGGAAGTCCTGAATCCGGATTGTTGTATTCCGGTCGATGGCCTGTACCAATGCCCTGACCCGGGGGATCAAGGTGCCGCCCCGGTCGCGGCTACCCGGCCCGCGACGTGCCACACTCGGACGCATGCGCGTGTACCTCGGCTCGGATCATGCCGGCTACGAACTCAAGAACCACCTGGTCGAATGGCTCAAGAGCCACGGCCACGAGCCCGTCGACTGCGGGCCCCACATCTACGACGCCCAGGACGACTATCCGCCGTTCTGCCTGCGTGCCGCCGAGCGGACCGCCGCGGACCCGGAGGCCCTCGGCATCGTCATCGGCGGCTCGGGCAACGGGGAGCAGATCGCCGCGAACAAGGTGAAGGGCGTCAGGGCCGCCCTCGCCTGGAGCGAGCAGACCGCCGCGCTCGGGCGTGAGCACAACGACGCCAACGTGATCTCGATCGGCGGCCGGATGCACACGCAGGAGGAGGCGACGAAGTTCGTCGAGATCTTCCTGGCCACGCCGTACTCGGGCGAGGCGCGGCACACCCGCCGGATCGACATGCTGTCGGCCTACGAGACCACGGGTGAACTGCCGCCCATCCCCGCCGGGCACCCCCAGCAGTAGCCGCCCCCACGGGGCTCCGCCCCGGACCCCGCTCCTCAGACGCCGGAGGGGCTGTTCTGCGGCCCCCCCGGCACCGAACCATCCCCGGAGGGACCCGTGCCGGAGGGGCACACCATTCACCGGCTGGCCCAGGACCACCTGGCACGGTTCGCCGGGAAGCCCGCGGGCGTCCGCAGCCCGCAGGGCAAGTTCTCCGACAGCGCCGCCCTCATCGACGGCCGGCCGATGGACACCGCCGAGGCCCATGGGAAGCACCTCTTCCTGGGCTTCGGCGAGGAGTGGGTCCACATCCACCTGGGTCTCTTCGGCAAGTACGCCCTCGGTGAGGTCCCCGCGCCGCCGCCCACGGACACCGTCCGGCTGCGGCTGGTCAACGACGCGTACTACTCCGACCTCCGCGGCCCGACCACCTGCGCCCTCATCACGGACGAGGAGAAGCGGGCGATACACGCCCGCCTCGGCCCCGACCCGCTGCGGGAGGGGGACGACCCGGAGAAGGCGTACCGGCGGATGGCGCGCAGCCGCACCACGGTCGCCGCGCTCCTCATGGACCAGAAGGTCATCGCCGGCGTCGGCAACGTCTACCGCGCCGAGGTCCTCTTCCGGCACGGCATCGACCCGTACACCCCGGGCAAGGACCTCACGCGGCGGCAGTGGGACGCCGTCTGGGCGGACCTGGTGGAGCTGATGCGGGAGGGCGTCCGCCTGAACCGCATCGACACCGTCAGGCCCGAGCACACCCCGGAGGCGATGGGCCGCCCGCCGCGCGTGGACGACCACGGCGGCGAGGTGTACGTCTACCGCAGGGCGAACCAGCCCTGCCACGTCTGCGGCGGCGAGATCCGCACCGCGGGCCTCGCCGCCCGCAACCTGTTCTGGTGCCCCACCTGCCAGCGGCCGGCCTGAGGCACCGCGGCCCGCCCGGGGCGCCCGCCGGAGCCCCCGGCTAGAACCCGTGCGGAAGCCAGGGCGCCACGTCGGAGCCGAAGGCGGGCGAGGCCTCGGCGAGGGCGCCCTGGCGCAGCTCCCGCACCCGGCCCGCGCCCGCGAGCGACGACAGGGAGGTGCCGCCGAGGTAGGCGGCGCCCAGCTCCCGTACCGAGAGGGCGAGGTCGGCCGCGTCCTCGGTGCGCTCGCACGAGGCCCCCTTGGTGTCACCGGTGAGCCGCCAGCGCCCCGCGTTCCAGGGGCAGAAGGCGTCGTCGACGTCGAGGACCACGTCCAGCGGCATCTGGTACGTACGCGCGGCGAGGGCCGCTCCCACGTCCACGAGGCGCACGTACAGCGAGTCGCGGACCGACACGTCGCACCGCCGGACGTCCGAGACGAGCTGGAGCAGCGGGTCGTCCACGGGGCGGCTGGCCGCGAGGACCGAGGACGTCAGGTCGATGCCGAAGAGGAAGCGCCACAGCGCCGCGTACGCCGCCGGGTCGAGGGCCTCTATGTCACGGACCCGGACCACGCCCTTGGGGCCCTTCCAGTCCCATTCGGGCTTGACGCAGAAGCGTACGTACCCGGCGAGTTCGCCCGCGCGTTCCGCGACGACGCACTGCAGCGGTGACGCGCCCTCCCGGTCCTCCTTGGGGTCGAGCAGGCCGAGGCGCTCCCAGCCGGGCTGCCGGGCCAGCATCCCGGGGCGCCGGGTGACCGCGCGTGCGTACAGCTCCTCGCACGCCTCGTGGACGTCGGCGGGTTTCGCGTACCGCAGGGCTACGTCATCCGTGCCTGCCGGGGTGGACAGCCGCACCCGGGACGTGTCGATGTCCGCCTTCATGTGCTGGGTCGCGGCGCCGTACCCGAACCGGCCGTAGATGGCCGGTTCCGAGGCGGTGAGCACGGCGAGGGGTTCGCCGAGCGCGCGCACGTCGTCGAGCTGACGCCGCATCATCGACGTCAGGATGCCGCGCCTGCGGTGCGTGGCCGCCACGCCGACCATCGTCACGCCCGCCGTTTCCACCAGGGCCCCGCCCGGCACGGAGAGCCGGAAGGAGAACGCCCCCGCCGCGCCCACGCAGGCCGCCCCGTCCCAGACGCCGATCGACCGCTCGCACTCGGTGAGCGACCGCCACAGGTCCTGCTCGTCGGGCGACTCCGGCACACCTCCGAACGCCACGTCCAACGTCTGGTACCACGTGTCCCATTCGTCCTTTGCGAGCGAGCGCAAGTCTGTTGTCATATGCCATGCCTACCAGGGCGGTGCGAACCGGTGCGACAGGATTAACGGGGCCATTTCCGGCCACCGCGCACCGCCCCTCCGCACCTGACGACCACGGACAAGTGGGACCTCCCGTGCGAAGCGCGCGGCCCGCTGGATAAGGTCCACGAGCAATGGCGGTACGAGGAGAACGTCGCGAGCGGCGGGCGGAAGCCGAGACATTCACGGCCCGGATGAAGAAGCGGATGCACCGGGTCCGCATAGTGCTGCGCAAATCCGGGGTCGACTACTTCCGCGGGGACGGCTCGGACTGGGTGGCCCTCGCGGGGCTGCTCCTCACCGTCCCGCTCATCACCTGCGGCACCCTCATGAACAGCGTGTGGTGCGCGCCCGCCGCCCTCGTCCTGCCCATCGTCGCGGGCGGACTGCTGCTGCGCCCCGCGAGCCTCCTGGGTCTCTACGCGGCCTCGGCGGTGGCCCTGATCGTGGAGTCCATCCTGCTCGGCCCCTACACCGAGGGGAACTCGCGCGTCACCCCCGGCGTGGTCCTCGTGGTGGCCGCCTGCGGCTTCTTCGGGCTCGTCGTCGCCCAGTTCCGCAGCCGCGTCGGCGTGCCGTGGCGCGGCGGCGGCACGATGCTGTTCGACCTGCGCGAGCGCATCCGCGTCCAGAGCAAGCTGCCGAGGCTGCCGCGCGGCTGGCACCGCGAGATGGCGCTGCGCCCGGCGGGCGGCCAGTCCTTCTCCGGCGACTTCGTCGTCGCGGCCCGTACGAACGGAGGCCGGACCCTGGAGATCGTCCTCACCGACGTCTCCGGCAAGGGCATGGACGCGGGTTCGCGCGCGCTGCTCCTGTCCGGCGCCTTCGGCGGCCTCCTCGGCTCGCTGCCGCCGCACTCCTTCCTGCCCGCCGCCAACGGCTATCTGCTCCGCCAGGACTGGGACGAGGGCTTCGCGACCTCCATCCACCTCGTGCTCGACCTGGAGACGGGCGACTACGAACTCTTCTCCGCGGGCCACCCGCCGGGCCTCCAGCTCAGCGCGGGCACCGGCCGCTGGGAGGAGAAGACGGGCCACGGTCCGCTCCTCGGGGTCTACGACGGGGCCCAGTTCGACCCGGTGAAGGGCCTGCTGCGCCCCGGCGACGTGCTGATGCTCTTCACCGACGGCCTGGTGGAGACCTCGGACCGCGACATCGCCGAGGGCATCGACCGCCTGACCGGCGAGGCCGACCGCTATGTGGCCGGCGGCTTCCACGGCGCGGCCTGGCACCTCATCGAGGCGGTCGCCAAGGACGTGAACGACGACCGCGCGCTGCTGCTGATCTGCCGGGAGGCGTGAGCCGCGACGCGGGGGAGGGCAAGCCTCCCCCGCGCGCGGGAGCGTGCCGGTATGACGGCTCGTCAGTGGCGGGTGGGGTGCGC